>JAQTRD010000038.1 GCA_028711965.1 Candidatus Colwelliibacteriota bacterium
AAAAGACAATCTGGTACGGCAGGGAGCGATGATCTACCACTACAAGATGCTCGACATTCACACAACGGGACACGCCTCTCAAGAAGAAATCAAAACAATCATTTCGATAGTTAAACCCAGATTCTTCATCCCTATTCATGGATATCTCTTCCAACGAACGGTAAACGCGCGCAACGGCGTCGAAGCGGGAATGGACAAGAAGAGCATATTTCTGCCGGATAATGGACAATTTGCCGATATAAAAAAAGATTCCGTCAGACTTACCAACGACGAAATACCCGCCGACTATGTAATGGTTGACGGATTAGGAGTAGGAGACGTGGGAGAAGTCGTCCTTAGAGACAGACGATTATTGGCTCAAGAAGGAATGATAGTCATCATTACTACGATTTCTCGAAAAGACGGAAAGCTTATCAAAAATCCGGATATTATTTCCCGCGGATTCATATACCTTAAAGAGAACCAAAAGATATTGGACGATATCCGCTTGAAGATAAGAGGAATAGTTGATCGCCTGCCTCATAATCAGACCATTGATTCCGATTACGTTAAGACCCTATTCAGGGATCAGATCGGACAATTCGTCTACTCAAAGACATATCGCCGCCCGATGATACTCCCTGTACTGATTGAAGTCTGAATCAAAAAGTCCGCCCAATAGGCGGATTTTTTTGATTTTCCCGCATTTCTTATATACTTATCTTTATGAAACCCGTTGTTGTAAGCGGCATCAAACCGAGCGGAAAACTCCATATAGGCAATCTTCTTGGGATGACCAAACAGTCAATTGACATCCAATCGTCGGGAAAATATGACTGTCTCTACTTTATTGCCGACTATCACGCGCTTACTCAGAAATATTCGCCGACTGAAAAATCTGCGGATATCTTTTCATTGGCGGTGGATATGCTTTCTTTGGGAATAGATCCCGAAAGATCCGTCTTTTTTATGCAATCAGATGTATTGGAACACGCGAATATGGCATGGCTCTTAAATTGTATAACGCCCGCCGGACAACTTCAGGGAATGATTGAATTCCGCGAAAAGGTACAGGAGGGACAGCCGGCAAGCGCAGGACTTCTTGATTATCCAGTGCTTATGGCTGCGGACATACTCTCTTATAAGGCGGAATTCGTTCCTGTTGGAGAAGATCAGCGGCAGCACCTCGAAATCGCCCGCGAGATTGCCCGTATTTTTAACAAGCGGTTCGGGAAAACGTTTCCGGAGCCGAAAGGAATTTTTGTGGAAGGATTACGCGTCAAGAGTCTTGATAATCCGGCTAAGAAAATGTCGAAATCTCTTCCAAAAGGGTGTCTCTATCTGTCTGATTCGCCCGAAGTCATAAAAAAGAAAATCCGATCGGCCGTAACCGATTCGGGAAGCGAAATAATTTACGATCCGGAAAAGAAGCCCGCCCTTGCTAACCTACTTCTGATATATTCCGAAATGAGCGGCCGAAATATAAAGGACATTGCGGAAGAATACCGTTCTTCCGGATATGCCTCGTTTAAGGAAGATCTGGCTCGGGTCATATCCGACACCTTGTCTTCCTTCCGCGAAAAAAAGGAAGAACTTTCATCAAAACCGAAGCGCATTCGCGAGATACTCCTCTCCGGAGCCGAAAAAGCCCGTCTTATCGCGTCTAAAAATCTTGAAGAAGCAAAAGAAAAGATGGGTCTTATATAATCGACTAAAAAACACCCCGCATATGCGGGATGTTTTTTATTGCTCTTCCAGACTTGCCTCGTAAGCTTCGATAGTCAGAGTCTTCTCTTGGGTACATTCGGCTCCGCTGGAACAAGATAGGCGGTAAGTGGTGGTTGTAGAGATGGGGCCCACAGGATAACTGGCTTGTTCTTTGGAAACAGGGGTTCCATTCAGGGTACAGGAGATATTGGGATCAAGATTCGAAGCGGACCAAGAGAGGGTGGCTGATTGGTTCTTCAGGACTCTTGATTTGGAGGAGGTGAAGATGAGGTTGGCTTGGGTGCACTGGTTTACGACAGTGACATTAACTGTTTTTGTCCTATTACAGGAACCATTCACGCAGCTAAAGGTATAGGCAGTATCCTCCTTTGGGCTCCTTTGCATCGAGCCATCAGTCGAAGTAGCAATAGTCGCGTCCTCCTCCTTTAAAGTACAAGACGTGCCCGGACCGAGGTCCTCGCTCCAAGTGAGAGTAGTCGATTCAAAATTCTTTCTTATTGTTTGAGGGTTAGCTGTAAGAATAATATTCTCGTCTTTGCATCTTGTGCAAACGGCTGAGCAGGAAGATTCGCTGTCATAACATGTCTTTCCGGTAGCTGATTCACAGGTAGACTTGTCGGGATAGCTTACGGTCGAAGAACAAGTATAGGCGGCAGAACAAGTGTAGAGCACGGGATTCGTAACTTCCCTGTAACAAGCGTCTGACGGCTCGCATTTGCCATTCCCGTTAGTATCAAAGCATTCAACCATCATCGACGGATCAATAACGGACGGATGAGAAAGATTAATCTGGGTTACTGTAGTGGAAGAAGATCCCGTCTTTCCTTCATCATCTACGCAAGAGAAGATATAATCTCCGGCAGAGGAAGCCGTCTCTGACCCGGATAAAGGAACTGATCTCCCGTTTAAAGTGCAGGAGGTCGCATTCTGGGCCAAATATGTAATGGTGGCCGACGGAGGAATACAAACCGGCGGCTTGGGCTGGATATCAACAATTGGACCGTCGGCATACCTGACGGTCAAGACTTGAACAGATGTGGGGATAAGTTCTTCACTTACTTCCCTTCTCTCCGATGATCCGGAGGGATTAGCAGTATCAACCCACCCCAAACCGGAAGATTGAAAATCATAATGAGACAGACAGGTTATAGTGTATTCTCCCACGCCAAGATCAGAGCGCGATCCGACAGTGCTCACGTTGGAAGCCTGGTCTGAAAACTTGCAATAATTGCCGGGCCTTATGCTTCCGGCATCCCAGCTTACGGTCACTGTTTCTTCTCCGGGATTTAAGATGATAGTAGTGTTTCCTGAAGCATCCTTTGTGACAGAGTGTCCCGACGCGCTGAAAGTGACATCCGGTTTCGAAGGACATCGAATAACTTCCGATCTATTGCTTCCTGACACCTCATTAACCCTTGTCGGCCCTCCGGACGAACAACTCGCCTCCAATGGGGTATGTCCGTCGATATTGCGGTAATTTGTCGATGTGGCTATCGTCCTATCTGACGTCTTGCAGCACGCTTTATATATTCCGCCAGAAGTGCAGTTGCAGTTTCCCGCCCGCAAAAGATTACTTGTCCCTTCCCGAACGCAGGTTCGACTGCTTGTGCCATAACATTTGTCTACAGTTGTACAGACGTCATCATATTCGTCGTAAAAATAGTATTTATAGTTGGATATCTCACATACGGTACCGCTACAACTAGATGCTTCTCTCTCCCATATTGAAAAAATTTCGTACTTGGTCCATTTTTTTGTATTACTACTCGCGCCGCAAGGAGTACCGCATCCGCTGGCTGTAGTCTTTGACTGTCCATTTTGACAATCACCCACTTTGTCTTTCGCCATCAAACAGCGCCCCTTGCTTGGGTCAGTAGGTATGCAAGAAGGATACAAATCGCAGCACCACTTTGTTGCTACCGCATTTACTTCGGATAGTCCGAAAAAAACAAAAAAACCGAAAGCAAAAAAATACGCCATTACTCTAGTCGATTTTTTCATATTAATATCAGTATACGGTAATCATTTACTAAAATAAATGACCGTTGTGGAAAAGAAAAAACCCGTTGTATAAACGGGTTTTCATTCAAGATAACCATTAGTTCTCTGTAACTTCTTCCGCTCTGGCAACAATCTCTTGAATGATCACTGAAGGATCATCCGAAGAAAAAGTCCTGTCTTGTACAAGGGGCACAATAAGAAAGTTAGCCGGATTGTCGAACACGTCAGCAAATACGAGTTTGTCCGATTCAATCGTTCCAATCAGTTGCCCGGCCTTTACTTCCGCAAGTGAATCTATTCCAGGAGCGAGATCTATGGAATATGCATAAAGCTCTATTCCTATGCTGTCTTCAGCGCTTTCTCCTGAATATCCGGCATCAATCCAGAGAATACACGGTTGGCCGTTTCTTTCCGGACATATTGTGATAATGCCATCAAAAGGAGAATAGATCTCGGTTCTAATAGGAATAGGAACCACTATGGCCAGCGATGGGAAAATCGCTCCTTCCTTTTTGGAAATCATTTCGGCGTTTACCCATAATTCCGGCTCAAATATAAGTATGTCTTCCGGGATTTTGGGAGTTGGCTCTATTGTCGGGGTTGGAACAGGTGTCACAGTTGAAGTCGGTTCAGAAGACTCTGTTTCATCAGCACCAGTCGGCGATAGAGAAGCTTCAGTAGATGGTTGTGCTTCCATTGATTTTTGCGGTTCTTCTGTCGGAACAGAAACCACCCCGTATCCATATATAGTGGAGCAGGCCGCAAGCGCTAAGATGACCATTAAGACAATAAGAACTGTTTTTAGGATCTTCATAATAGACCCCTCCTTTCAAATATTTCTATTTCAGATTTTCTTTCTTTTTCAGTTTTAAAAACAACCAAAAAAGTCCTGGTTATAAAATACCACTAATTAACCAATTAGTCAATTAGCGCCTTTAAATATTCTGCCGGGGTGGATGCGGTTGGTTCACTGTCCGGCAACACAAGGATATTGGTAGTATTATCATCCCTGCTTGGCAGAATAAAAGATGTTGATTTAACGGTAGCGATAGACTGTCCTTTAGTCACAAGATCCCCTGAACGAATTTCCTGGCTCATCTCAAAATCGGAGGACAATATTCTTATGGTGTTTGCGTCGGAAACCGGCTCTTCTTCTGTTCCGGGAGTAAATGTGATCAACTCCCCCGTTTTTTTGCCGTCTGGACCTTCCAGATCGCCGAATATCACCACTCCGTCATAAGGGGCGTATATCTTGGTATCTAACGGAACATTTATCCTTATCCCGGAAGTTCTCTCTCCTTGTAAGACGGCAAACTCCGCGGAAGAGCAGAGAGAATCGTCTAATATTCCGCAAGATTGCTCTGCCGGCAATTGAGTTTCAATAGCGCCAGAATCATTAATCGGAGAAACGGCTTGTTCCGTTTCATCTTCTCTAGACAGTCTGAAAAAAACTAATACCGCTATCAAAATAACGAACGGTACGAGAAAAATGAGGTTTGCTTTAATCCTCTCTTTATTAAAATAAGGCATATATCTATTATACAAAATTCACGCCTTCTTTACTCCCAGCCATAGGGACCTTCCTTCTAATTCCGTTTCTAAAAAAGCGCTTACGTCATCGTCTTTTTTATTTTCCCAACCTTCAAACGATAAAATTCTCTTAGCCTCCCCTTCGTTTTCCCTGAATATGTCAGCAAAGTATCGGTCGCCGGACAGGAAGAGCCGCATTGATTCGCCGGG
>JAQTRD010000039.1:0-5033 GCA_028711965.1 Candidatus Colwelliibacteriota bacterium
ATAGAGGAGTTCCGCGAAGTTCCGAGCTTAAGCAAGGGAACGCAGACGGAACGACGACGTGAGATTCCTCTATCGCCCACATATTTTAAAACCCCTTCTAGGGGTTTTAAAATATCCGATATTAAAAGAGGATTCGAACTGAAAAGGGGTTGGGAAAAACCGCTCGGCAGTTTTTCCCGTGATGGAGGTACTGGAACCGAAAGGTTTCAGAACGAAGCGAGCCTAGAGTCGAGCGGAGTTGGAGATTCCTCTATCGCCCACAAATTGATAGAATAGTCCTATGACGGCTATAGACAAATTATTGAATAAATTTAAAGAGATACGTGATATCAAGTACCAGATACCTTTAACACGTTTAGATATCGATTACTGTTGTAGCGGTAAGATGAAATTATTTAAGAAGTGGCTAGACGACAATAACTATATTTCTAGATATAGAGTGTGCGACTTTAAATGGTCTGATATGAACTTACCGCAAAAATTATTCAATATTCCGCATCAAAATGAATCAACTCATGTTTATTTGGAAATTTATATCAACAATCAATGGATTGATACTGACCCTACTTGGGATATTGGATTAAAAAACATATTGCCGGTGAATGATTGGGACGGAAAAACTAACTGTAAAATCGCCGTACCGGTTATTAATAAATATTCAGATTCACAAAGTGAAGAAATAATGAATGGCATCTTTGATGAACAAGATGCTCAAGCAAATGGTGATTTTTATCAGGCATTTAATAATTATTTAAAAGAGAATAGAATCTTCTAAACATAATCACAATGTCTATTCCGGCTGTTATATATGAATCTTCCGAATTTCTGGTCATAAACAAGCCAGCCGGACTTTTGGTCCATAGAACGAGAGCTAAGAAGAAGAAAGAAGAAGAGCCGACGGTTGTCGACTGGATTTTGGAAAACCGTCCGGAAATAAAGAGCGTCGGAGACGATCCGGAAACAAGACCGGGGATAGTGCATAGGATTGACAGAGAAACGTCTGGTATTCTCGTTATTGCCAAGACGCAAGTCTTCTTTGACTATCTAAAAGAATTATTCAAGGAGAAAAAAGTTAAGAAGACTTACTTAGCCCTTGTCTATGGAGTTGTTCAGGATGATAAAGGAATAATAGACAAGCCAATAGGACTTAAAGGAGGAACGATAAAAAGGACGGTTCACGGAGGGAAAATGATAAAGGAAGCCATAACCGAATTTAAAGTGATTCGTCGCTTTGAAGAATTAACTCTCGTTGAGGCGAGTCCGAAAACCGGCAGAACTCATCAGATTCGGGTCCATCTTGCTTCAATCGGACATCCCATAGTGGGAGACTCTCTATATGGCGGAAAAAAACAAAAGAAATCGTCTACCCTGACAAGCAGGCAGTTTCTGCACGCCCGCTCCATTGAGTTTGAATCGGCTCCGGGACATAAGGTGTCTTTTTCGGCAGACTTACCGGACGACCTCGCGCGTCTGATAAAGGAGCTTAAATAGGAAGACAAGTTTGACTCGCCCCATCGGCGAGTCAATTCGCCGAAGAGGCGAATTGACAGAAGGGCCTGTTTTTACTACACTGACTCCCGTGATAGACCAGGAAATACTCAAAAATATAAAGACTGGCGCCAGAGTCAAAGTCTACGAGAAGATCAAGGACGGAGACAAGGAAAGAGTTGGCGCTTTTGAAGGCGTTATTATTGCGAAGAAACACGGCAATGAAGCCGGAGGCACTATTACTGTTCGAGGCAAACTCGGAGAACATGGCCTTGAGAAGACTTATCCGTTAAAGTCTCCTCTTATTTCAAAAATTGACATTATCTCGTCTCCGAAAAGAGTAAAGAGATCTAAATTGTATTTTGTAAGAGATCTTTCTACGAAGAAGATACGCGAGAAAATCGGCCAAAGCATCTAAATCCTCGTTTTTAACGCATTTCGTCGTTACGCTTCATAAAATCCGGCTCAATGTACATTCAGTACGCTTCGCCGGATTTTATTTTGCGTGTCTAGAACTGCATTTAAAAACGAGGATTTATTTCTTTAGCTCGCCGTTTTTTATTCGCGCGCCTAGGTTTTCATCCAGAAATGAAAGATTCATGTATAAACTCCGGCGTTCGAGTCCTCTTCTCATATTATTAAACAAGTTCCGCTTTAGCGGAACGATCTCACGTTTCTAACATTTCCCACAGAACCTCGCCATCGGCGGGGTTCTTTAATATATAGGTGCCCAGGAGAGGACTCGAACCTCCAAGCCTTGCGGCACACGCACCTCAAGCGTGCTTGTCTACCAATTTCAACACCTGGGCTAACTACGACAGGATTATATTAAATCCGTACGCAATTCGCAATATAATCTCGAAAACCAAAACCCGCCTTGTCGGCGGGTTTTGCTCAATTTCTATCCGATATATTTTAGAGGACTTCCACTCTAGCTTTTGTGACTCCGAATTTCAGAGCTTCTTCTCTTGTTTGGAACCAGATATCCAGCTTTCCGTCATTCTTCGGATGCATACGGTCATCTACAACGAAGACCCTATTTCCGAAAAGTTCAGGAATGCGAACCTTTGTTCCCAGCGGCAGCCAGTTGGCGGCGACTATCCCAGACCTGACGGTATTACCCGAGGCCGTTATAAAAGGAGTATCGTCGGTTTGGCATTCTTCAGAAGAATAGCCAGTGACTGGAACTACCACAGACCTTTTGGAAGAGAACTCATTCGAAGCCAGAAGCGAGTCGTCCCCAGGAACGAGATACGGGTAGTCTTTGACTACCGGCGCGGTCGCTATTTCTTGTCCGTCGGTGAGCGGAGCAGATAAGAGAGCAGCAGACACCGCCATAACCATTCCCAGAATCAGTGAACTACTCATTCTGCGTAATAAAAAACCCCCTCTCGGGAATCGTTTATTACAGGCTTATTATATGCTCGAGTTTTCCTTTTGTCAAGGCAAAAAGCCCAAAAAGCCCGTAAAATGGGCCTTTTTTAAGATGTTTTAAGCATAGGAACTACGGTATTCCGAGTTCTTTTATAGAAGGAACTCGGCTTGTCCGAAGTGATGAAATGAAGATCAGTTTCAAGCCAAATCTCACACCTTAAACAAGCGAAGCGGTCCTACATTTCGAACATTTCGAACATTCTCTATATAATTCATATGATGATTGAGCACGACACATGGGGAGTGATTCTTGATAGGACCCGCGAGGATGAGCTGGATACGGAATATTCAATATTCACTTGGGATTTAGGTAAGGTGCGCGCTAAAGCAATAAGCGTTCGCAAACCGGCGGCGCGCCTTGCGGGACACTTGGAGCCCGGCACTCTTTCTCGGTTGCGTCTGGTTCAAAGGGTAACGGACGGCAACTTCAGAATAGCTGAATCGCTTATGGAGGAGAAAACTAAAGATCCTAGGGCTATAAGGGCAATGATTTTTGCAGACCAGATGACGGCTCTTCTTCAGGCCGACATCTCCCTTTTTGGATTTTTAAAGGATCTTGCGACGGGTAGTTTCACTGGAAGCGAAGCGCTTTCTTATAGAAAGATTCTTTCGATCATCGGTCTTGATCCAAGCGAAGCTGTATGCGCGAACTGCGGCAGTAAGGAAATTGCCTATTTTTTGCCGCAGGATATAATGTTTTTATGCCACAAGTGTCTTTCGGAAAAGAAACAATCAATCGGCTGAACGGAAAATTGCCGGTAATAATAGGCGTTATTCTTATTGCGGTTATTGGAGCCGCCTTTTTATTCTTGGGAGGAAAGCCGAAAGGAGCGGTTATCAACATAGATGTTCCTCAAAGGGCAGGCTTAGGGGATTCTTTTGATGCAATTGTGACTTTTAAAAACGAATCCCAGTCTGAAATGAGAGATGTGGCGATTTCCCTTTCCCTCCCTAAAGGAATGGTATTCTCCGATAGACAGGAGGAATCAAGATCCAGTAGGGATGTCGGAATCGTTAATGCCGGAGAAGAAGCGCGCGAAGTATTCAAGTTAACCGTTTCCGACGGCGCGGAAGCGAGGAAAAATATAAAAGCGGAAGCGGAATATATTCCGGGAGGAGTAAGTAAGCATATCTCGATTTCGAAAGACGAATCGATTGAAATTGAAAAGCCCGTTACGGCCTCTCTGGAATTTCCGGATCGCGCGATAAGCGGGGAAGAGTTTGATTGGGTTCTTACTCTCACAAACGCTTCTCAAAACGATATTAAGGTTAAGGCTGACATCGAATCAACCAAGGAGATGACGACCGACTTCAAATCTTTTGAAGTAACCGTTTCCAAGGGAGAAGAGGTAAAGAAAAAGTACAAGGGGAGCGTCATACTCCCGGAAGGCGAGAAGTTCAATATAAAGGCTTCCATTTCCGGAGAAATAGCCGGAGTGAAATATCTTTTTGATGAATCTTCGAAAGAAGGAACGGTTGCTCCTTCTCCCTTATTTATCAAGGCTGAGATCGAAGGGAAAAGCGGGGATTTTGTCGCTTCTCCGGGAGAGAGCCTTAAGTATCTCGTGACTGTCAGGAATAATTCGGATGTTCCTCTTCAAAACGTGGTTATAAGGGGTGTTCTGAAAGGCGATATGTACAACGGGGACTCTATATCGATTGAAAGGGGATCGGCGGATAAATCGGCAAAAATTGTTTTATGGGACAATTCCACCGACGGATTCCTTTCGGAAATCCAGCCGAACGACAGTCGAACATACGATTTCACAATTTCGCTTAAAGATGATTACAGTATCAATAAGCTAAGCGACAGGAATTTTTCCGTCGATCTTGCTTTGCGCGCCGAGTCTCCCACTGTTCCTTATTTTGTGAAGTCGCTTAAAACGGTGAACATCGCGAGTTTCAAAACGAAAGTGGCGGGGCGCCTCACGGTTGATGCCCGCGGGTATTTCAGGGATGCGGCATCGGGAATAATAAACGACGGAGATATTCCCATCGCGTCTGGCTCGACGACCGAAGCTACAATCCACTGGATTGTGTCGAGCTATTCCACCGATATGGAGAACGTCGAGATTCGGGCCGAGTTACCTGCGGTCGTTGAACTTACGGGG
>JAQTRD010000039.1:5043-5438 GCA_028711965.1 Candidatus Colwelliibacteriota bacterium
TTTCGACAAGAATAGCAATGAGGCGATATGGAGAATACCCAAAGTGCTCGCGACAACCGGCGTGTTAAGCAAGCCGGTCGAAGCGATATTCCAGGTAAAGATAACGCCGTCACCCGTCCATACAGGAAGCTATATGGCGATAATAGGCGATACGAGCGCTTTTGCGCTGGATGGATTTACGGGACAGAGAATATCGGTCGGCGATTCTGCGGTAACTACCCAATTTACGGATGATCCGACAGTGGGTCCGAACGACGGAATAATACGTTAAAAAGAGGGAGGTGTACGAAATGTGGGAAACGTGGGAATGTAAATAAAGAAATAAATGGAGAATAAAAAAACGGTTACGATAGAAAAGATAATATCGCTCGCGAAGCAGCGGGGATTTATTTTTC
>JAQTRD010000040.1 GCA_028711965.1 Candidatus Colwelliibacteriota bacterium
ACGACCAGTTTATTTTAATGCCTGAATTGATAAAGGAACGGCAGAGTTGTTTCAGGCGTGTATTGTCAAAATTCAGGGCGTCGTCAAGAGAATAGTAATTGTTTATTCCGGTGCTACGTTGCAGGTGCCTGATTTCCGATACGATGAAAGGTATTTCCTTAAGCCTCGGTTTTTTCCCGCTTATCGAAGCGCAGAAAAAACAGCTGTATCTGCATCCGCGGCTGGTTTCATAATCCAGCAGACAAGGGGAGGGTAGCTTATATTTTTTTATAAATTTTAGGTGCTTGGTATAATCAACCATGAATTCTCTGTTGCTTAAATCCGCGAGGGCGTCTTTGTGTTTGCATATTGAATGCCCTTTATGATGAATGAGTCCGGGTATTTTCTCTAAGGGAGATTCGCCCAGAATAATGCCGGATAAAGGCTCTTCGGGATCTATCGCAGTTAGGTAATCAATAGAGGAAGATTTTTCCATTATTTCTTTATGGTAAAGGCCGCAATAAGGCCCTACGAAAATAATTTTTGAATCGGGGTAAATCTTTTTCAAGGTTCCAGAGAGTAATACGGATGCCTCTAAATTTCTATTCCACCACAGCACGTAAAAAACAAAATAATCTTTCTTTTCGATGAGCTTGGATAGTATTTTTAATATGATTTGGTTCGTTTTTTCTTCTTTATGCGTCAGATAAAGCTGCTCTAGGCGGTTACGAAGCCCGGGGTTTTGGCTCAGGAGTAATGAAAAATCATAATACTCAATGTTTTTAACTCCGTCGTGGTCAAGCCGAGCTGTTATATTGGATATGCCAAGCATTGCCCTGCCATAGCCGTCGTCCTGCGCAACCGCATTATTGAACTGCGGGCCGCACGGGGCAATTATAATCCCGACCGACTTCTTTGCGGATATCGCTTCAATTATATCTTTGGGATAGATGTTCAATTTTTTAAGAAGAGGGGCATATTTTGGGGCGGGGAGGGCATAAGAATATTTGCCTTTCTGGTCCAGCAATTTTTCTAACTGCAGGATGCTGAAATGCCCCAGTTCTCCCCATACGCATTCCTGGGCAGCGTCAACATACGGCGCTATCTTCCTGATGAATTTTTTTGTTTCCTCTAAATCGCGTTTTGTTTCCTGTTTGATCCCGCTGAGGAGGGTAATGTAGTTAAATATGGATAAGCTATGGGCATTTTTCAATGTTTCATAGATGCCCACCGGAGTAGTTTTTTTGGCGATAATGCCAAGCATGCGGGCTGAGCCGTATTCTACGCCCCACCTTAACTGGTTGCACCCCGCGCCTTTCATTTTTTCTAGCAGCGGATATCCTATATTGGGGATGGCCAGGGCGCTCCACTTTATGCCGGGTAAATGTTCCTTTAATGATGCGCATAATTTTTCCAGGTAATAATTATTAAAATTTATCGCGGCATCCATGAAATGAAAATATTCCGTATTATAAATTTTGGAAAGTTTGGTTAAGTCATCCGTGGCTTTGCCGATATCTTTATAATAAAGCCTGTTTTTGTGGATATAATAACAGAAAAAACAGTTGTTGATGCAGCCCTTGCTGATTTCATAAGGCAGGACCAGCGTGCCGTTAGACTTGTAGCTTTTAAGGTCAAAGAGGGAAAAGTCGGGGAGAGGGTATTTGTTAAGGGTAAATTTTCTTTTCTGGTTTGTGTATAAGAGCCTTCTTCCGGTTTTCAGGCATATCCCGGGTATTGCCCGCCCCTTTTTATGCTCCGTTACATACGCTAATACAGAAAATTCATTGCCGTCTTCTAAAAAGGCGTCTATAAAGCTGACCTTCCGCATGAGCATCCGGGCGTGGCCCCTGGGACAATTTCCAAAGTACATAATCTTTATGCCGGGCCTGTTTTTTTTTAATTCCTTCGCCAGGCACAGTGAAGACACTAAATATTGCAGGCAGAATTGCTCCAGCACTGCTACCGAAAATACGGCTATATTTATATCTTTTAAATCGCATTTTTTTAATATTTTTCTGCAGGTTTGGCTGATGCGGGGATTTTCGTGCGTAAGGATATGTTTAAAGCATCCGGCGAAATCGTCAAATATGCCTGTATCTATACCGTTTTTCCCCCAGTAACCGTCATTGCTTATAACGTGTTTTCTCAGGTCGGATAATTTAATGTTGCATCCCGCGTATTTTTTGAGGACCGCTATCAGGTTTGCTATATCCAGCGGAGGCGATTTAATCATCCCCGGGCCGCGCGAGGAAGGAGGCAGTATTATTCCAACGGTCAGGCTCTTTTTAGGATGAAGGCATGGTTTCATTTTACGGCTTTTTTGAGTTCATCGCATACATATCCTAATTCTTCAGGAGAAAGCACGGAGGAAATAGGAAGGCACAGTGCTTGGCGCGCGGTCTTCTCGGCAACGGGCAGATCGCCTTTTTTATATTTAAGCCCGCTGTAAAATTTAGTTAAATGTAAAGGTGTTTTATACCTTATTTTTGTCTCTATGCCGGATTCTTTTAATGATGTGGCTATAATATCTCTCTTCGGGCTGAGAATAACGAAATCCCGGAAGACCTGATAAGCGCCCTGTTCCTGTTGCTGCAGGCGCACATATTTACCTATGCGGTTTACATAAAAGGAGGCATTTTTTCTTCTTTGTTTGATTATCGTATTTAGTGAAGATAGTTTTGTTTTTAATACGGCTGCCTGGATAGCGTCCATTTTACAGGGCGTCCTGGCGGTTAATCCCGGATAAGGGTCGTTACCAACCTGCACCATCTGCGAGATTAATTCATAGGTATTATTGTCATCAGTAGTAATTATCCCGCTGTTACCTGTTCCGGAGAGGATTTTTGTGGTATGGCAGCTGAAACATCCTATGCCGAAGTTGCCGACTTTTTTCCCGCGATACTCTGCCCCGTGTGCATGCGAGGCGTCTTCGATTACGGACAGGCCGTATTTTTTTGCTATCGCGCATATTTTATGCATATCGCAGGGATTCCCGTGTATATGGACGGGAATTATCGCTTTGGTTCTTTTCGTTATGTGCTTTTTAATTTCCTCAGGGTCAATAGTCAATGTGCCTTCTGTGATGTCAACAAATACCGGTTTTGCCCCTGTATTGGATACTGCCAATGCCGAAGCTATGTAAGTATAGGCGGGCAATATAACTTCGTCTGCGGCCTTGATACCTATAGCCTCCAGGGATAATTGTAATGCGGTAGTCCCGGAATTTACTCCAATCACATGGCTTGATTTATTGTAGCGGGCGAAACCGGCTTCAAATTGCCGGACGTAGTTTTCATGTGCGTATTCAGACTCTAGCCGCAGTACGTCCGCAATATTGGAAAGGGTTTTTTTAAAGAGGAGGGCGTTATCTTTTCCGTAATTTTCGAAATAAATGCGCATTTTCAGGGGCCGGCGGAGAAAATATAATACACACTGTTAATTTTTTGCGGTATAATTCTGTGGACGAGCCAACTAACAGCTAAAATTATACCATGGATAATTTTATTTTCAATAACTATACGCCGAAAGGCTTTTGCCGCGAATATGTCGAAATCAAAGGGAATTCTTCCCAGTTGGCGATGTTTATGGCCACGGTTTTGGGGATAAAGCCCCTGATGGATGATTGGATAAACGCAGGCAGGCTTAAAGAATTTAGAAAAGTCTGTAAACAATACGGCCTTAAAATCAGAGAAGATGTGCTATTTGACAGTGTCCCGAAGAGCGATTTGCCGGTGAATATTTTAGGCCGCGATTTTATCACTACGACCAGCGCATACGGTTACCCTGTCGGCTCAAGACAAGATATCGGCGTGCACGTGTTTATTTCTAAGAACGAGGCGCTTTTAAAAGAGGGCATGTGGTATCCTGTCATAATAAAAAACAGGGTTATTTTTCAGCCGCGTATTGACAGCTTGAAATACGGATATACGTTGGGATATCCTGAATGTTGCATTAAATTTTTCAGAAAATTTAATAATTGGCTGAAATATAGTTACCTTTACGAGGTCTATTCAAATACTAAAGGCCGGCCGTCTTTTTTATGCAACCCCTTTTTAAAAGATACCAGTTTTTCTTATATCTACCACATGCCTTGCAGCTACGATTGTAAAGCGACCGTCAGGCTCACTTCGAGATTAAGAACGGAAATCAAAAGGAGAGAGCCCGGATATGTTGACCTGGTGGATGGATATCTCAAAAAATCTTTTTTGGCCTTTTATGAAAGAAAGATATACTGTTTTGACGGCAGTCTTAGAAATAATGAAATTAAGTATAAAAGGTTTCAGTTTACTACCTACACAAAAAAAGAGTATGAGGATGAATATAGCGGCTATTTTAAACAGGCGGATACGGTTAAGCTATTAGGGCGCAATATCATCCTCTCCAGAGGGGGGAAGGTTATCAGACAGCTGGAATTAAAATGGAGCAGCTTTGCCCCTGAATTCCCTTTTATGATCCAGTTTTCTTAATATCCCGGAGGCCATTTATGCGCTATAAATCAACGGGCGGGAATAAATGCAATATGCGGGAAGATTTTTTGCTGAATATGCGGATTTTGCCGGAGCACAGGGTAAACCGGTTTGAAGATAATTGCATACGCGCAGATTATATCTTTGACTATATGGCGGAGAGGGTTTTTGATAATCCCCGGTTACTAGACCTGTTGAGCATAAAAATAAAGAAGTGGCTGGCTATTGAAAAAAGCGAGTTCACTTATGCCTTAGCGGGATACATTTCATATCTAAAGGAGGATTTCGCGCAGGCAGAGGGTTTTTTTATAAAGGCGCTTAATTTTGAACCCGAAAATATCGATACCTGGCTTGACCTGGCTTTCAGTCTCTACCATCAAAACAACAGAAAAATCAGGCTGGCCTTGAAAATCCTGTTTAATTTCGATACTTGCGCAAAAAGTTTTAGAAATAAGAAAATAACCTTAGGCGCCCTTGAGAAAACTATGGACAAGCTATGAAAGTTAAATTGGTGCTCACGCCTTATTATTTTTATAATGCCTTTATGCCGCCTTTGGGCTTGGCGATAGTAAGCGAGGCCCTGAAGAGAAATAATATTGAGCACGATACCGATGACCTTTATATAAAGCTCTATCACGCCGTAAAGCTTGGGCGGATAAAGACAGATGTTTTTCTGGATCCGTACAGGGTAAAGAATTTTGTGCACGGTATTTTTTGCGATGAGATTGATAAAGAAACGGGAAAAATAATGGCGCTTACTGACTTTTCCGGGTATGACTATGTCTGTTTTTCCAGCCACTTCCCGCCGCTTGATAAGGTCAACAGCCAGGCAATCGTGGCATGCCTTATGAGAAAGATAAAAGAAAAATACGGTCCAACAATAGTAGCCAATTTTAAACTTTCAAGTTATGAAGACGCGGGGCTTATAGATTTTCATACGTTAAGAATCGATAACTTCATCA
>JAQTRD010000041.1 GCA_028711965.1 Candidatus Colwelliibacteriota bacterium
CGCCTTTGACATTTACCTCGTCAGCAAGCAACAAAAGCAATTCGGTCTTTCCTTTAAGTGATTCATTGGAAAACTTAAAAACTTTCATCGGTTGCTTTACTTTAATGCCAGTCTCGGATCGGCGGGCTAAAGCTTCCGTAGTAAGAGATCGCAGTTCTTCCATATCGCGGATAACCGCCTTGCGCGCAGGAGTCATTTTCGCGGACGGCTTTGGCCAGTCTTCAAGATGGACTGATTCTTTTCCTTCGTCGCCGACAAGAGAAAGATAGACTGCTTCGGAAACAAAAGGCGCGAATGGCGCGAGTAATTTGGAGATTGAAAGCAGAACATCATACATCGTCTTTGCGGCAGCGTAATAATCCCGCTTGTCGTCCGGTCTCTGAAGTCTCTTTCTCGATCTCCTAATATACCAATTCGAAAAGTCATCCAAAAAAGAAATGAGCGGCCTAGTTGCCGAGGTCAGATCATAGCTTTCCATTTTTTCCGTCATCTCAATTATGGTCTCGTCAAGGCGATCTTTTATCCATATGTCCAGTATCGAACGGGTATCCGCTTTTTGCGCAAAATATCTGCCCATATCGCCCGCAGGCGCATACATCCGCAGAAAATTATATGAATTGAGGAAACGGTCGATGACTTTCGTCTTCGTCTCAGCCACGCCCTTGTCGGCAAAACGGTAGTCTTCTCCAATCGACGTCGAGGAAAGAAGAAAATACCGCATCGCATCGGCTCCATATTTTTCAAAAATAACTTCCGGCTCGGTATAGTTCCGTAATTTTTTAGAGAGCTTTCTGCCGGATTCGTCGAGTACCAGTCCATTCACTATCACATTCTTGAACGCCGGCCTATCCTTCCCTAATCCGGATAGCTTAATCTTTCCGTGAGACTGGGTAAGCGCCGTCGCAAGAACATGAAGGGTATAGAACCATCCTCTCGTCTGATCCAAACCCTCGGCGATAAAATCGGCGGGAAATATGCTTTCGACTTTGGTTTTATTCTCGAAAGGATAATGCCATGAGGCATAAGGCATTGATCCCGACTCAAACCAACAGTCAAAGACCTGGCTAACCCTCTTCATCTTGCCGCCGCATTTTGGACAATTTGGCTTTATGTCATCGACATAGGGCAAATGCATATCCACTTCTCCCGAAGATGTTCGGGGCGCCCTAATAAGACTAACTTCTCTTATTTCTCCGGGTGCGATAAGGCTCTTTCTCAAATCGATTGTTTTTTTCTCATCAAGTCCAAGCATAGCCCCCTCAAGAACCCATAACGGATCGCCATGGCCAATGATAAGAATGTTTTCTCCAGAATGTTTTTCATCAACCGAAGCGAGAAGATCCATCATCCTTGATCTTACCGAACGAAGATTTTCCCCTTCATCGGGAGTCTTAGTAAACTTATTGGAATGCGGACCCATCCAAGACTCAAATTCTTCAACCGGCCTGCCATTCCAAATACCGACGTCATATTCCATAAGCCTCTCGTCCTCTATTGGTTTTATTCCCAACTTGTCTCCAATTATATCGGCTGTTTGCCTCGCTCTTTTTACCGGAGAGCAGTAGATAGCATCAATCTTTCTTTTCTTCAATAATTTTACCGACTCTTCCACATCATTTAGCCCTCTCTTGGTAAGCGCTATGTCTGTTTTTTCAGGGATGCACGAAATAACGTTTAAAACATTGGAATCGGCCTCGCCGTGCCTCATTAATATGTAATTGTTTCCCCGCGAAGGCATAAAGCCGGCAAGTTCGGAAAGTGAGCCGACAGCTTCGGTGTTTTCGCATTCCAAACATTTCCATATCGGAATCGGAGCGCCCCAAAATCTGTTTCTTGAAACCGACCAATCTCTCGCGTCTTCCAGCCATTTTCCGAAACGGCCTTCCTTTAAATGGGGAGGCACCCATCTGATCTTTTTATTATTGGCAACCAGATCGTTCTTAATCTTCGTTACGGCAACATACCAGCTCTCAATCGGATAATAGAGAAGGGGCGAGTCACACCTCCAACAGAAAGGATAGGAATGCCTTATAGTTCCTTCTTTAAGAAGAAGGCCCCTTGAGTTTAAATTCTCTATTATTTCGGCATCGGCTTTTTTTACGAACATCTGTTGCCATGGCTTTACTTCAGGATTAAACTTACCGGCTTCATCCACCGTGACTATCGTAGGCAGATTATTCTTCTTTCCCGTTTCCATATCGTCTACCCCGAACGCCGGAGCCGTATGCACAATTCCCGAACCGTCTTCCGTCGAAACATAGTCCGCCGCCACGACAAAATGCGCCCGTTTTTCCAACTCCGTAAAGTCGAATACGGGAGCATATCTCTTTCCTAAAAGATCTCTCCCTTTATAATTTCCAACTATCTTAAACGTCTTTTCATTGCCAGTTATGTCCTCAAAACGGTCTTTGGCAAAGATAAGAAATTCCTTTTCCCCGCCGTTTAGTGAATTATGCTCTACTTTAACGTAGTCAATATCTTCTCCTACAGCCAGCGCAGCATTTGCAGTTAAAGTCCAAGGAGTAGTAGTCCAGGCAACAAAGTAAGTCCCCGGCTCGTCAATAGATTCGAATTTCACGAATATTGCCGGATCATCCGTATCTTTGTATCCCTGATTAACCTCAAAATTGGATAGAGGCGTTCCGCATCGCGGACAGTATGGCGAAACGCGATAATCGGAATACACCAGTCCTTTTTCCCAAAGCTGCTTGAATACCCACCAGACAGATTCAATATAAGAATTGTCGAGCGTGGCGTACGAATTTTCATAATCTGCCCATCGCCCCACTCTTTGAAGCGTTTTCTGAAAATCGCCAACCGAGCGAAAAACGGCCGCGCGGCAAGCGTTATTAAACTTCTCGACTCCCATTTCAAGGATGGCTTTTTTGTCTCTTAAGCCAAGTTCCTTTTCAATAAGATTTTCAACCGGAAGACCATGACAATCCCAACCAACTCGACGCTCCACCTTGTATCCCTTCATTGTCCAGAAACGGGTAACCGAATCTTTTATTGTAGTTGCGAGAATATGGCCGTAATGCGGGAGACCGGTCGCAAACGGAGGACCGTCATAAAATGAAAAGGATTTGTTCTTTTGCCTATGTTCAATTGTCTTTTCAAAAATCTTTTTTTCTGCCCATCTTTTGAGCACCTCTTCTTCTATTTTTGAAAGCTCATTTTTCTCTCCTGGTTTCAGCATTTATTGATTTATAGGGTTACTATCAGAAGATTAAAACACAAAAACCGCCTGTTTTAAAGCGGCTAGAAGAGGTAATTGAATCTAAATTAGAGCCTTCTTTATTCTTCGGACACCCTCCTTGGCTTCGCTTAAGGTGTTTGCCGGCGAGAAACTAACTCTCACGCTTTCTCTTATCCTTTTTTCGGAAAGACCCATCGCTTCAAGAGCGTGACTCGGCTTGAAACTCTTTGCTCCGCAAGCGGATCCGTACGAAACGGCAAGCCCCAAAAGATCGCACTTCATTACTATATCAGCGGAGAGATTGCCGGGAATCCAGACGTTTAATATATGCGGAGCGGTCAAGTTCTCTGCTCCGTTTATTTGCGCTTTTGGAAAATACTTTTTGAGTTCTTTCCAAAAGAAAAACTTAATATCCGAAACTTTCTTTTTATTCTTCGCTCGCTCTTTCTCTGCGATTTTTATCGCCTCGCCAAAACCGAATATTCCCGCAACATTCTCCGTTCCAGACCTCATCCCGAATTCCTGTCCGCCACCAGTCAATATCGGATATATAATCTTGCCGAAACCGTATTTGCCCGATATTGGCTTGATTATGACCGCGCCTGCGCCTTTTGGACCTCCAATTTTATGCCCCGAAACGGTTGCCACATCGGCATTAATTTCATTAAGATTGCAATTAAAATATCTGAAAGACTGCGCCACATCAGTGTGAAATATTGGATAGGGCGATTTCTTTTCTTCTCTTGATTGAGAAATTATTCTTCCGATTTCTTCAATCGGCTGGATAGCACCCGTTTCATTATTTACTGCCATAACCGAAACAAGAACCGTTCTTTCGTTTATTGCCGCAGTTATATCTCTCGCGCTTACAACTCCCTTCTTGTTCGCGCCGATAAAGGCAACTTCAACTCCGTCTTCAGCCAAGTCTTTTGCCGTATGTATTATCGAATCATGTTCAATTCCCGATACTACGATCCTCGGAGGGATCATTAGGTCAGACCGAAAAGAGCGATAAAACGCCTTCACCACTCCTCGTAAGACCAGATTATTTGCTTCCGTCGCTCCGCTTGTAAAAACAGCCGATTGAAATCCGGCTCCAAAAGCGACAGATGTCGCTTCACGCGCTTCGTCCAATACGGCACTCGCCTCTTGTCCGAAACGATGGATTGAAGACGGGTTCATTAATAAGTCGCCCTTAACGTCAATCGCTTTCTTTACGCGGCTGTCAATTGGTGTAGTCGCCGCATGATCAAGATAGATGCGTTTACTTGTCATTGAAAAAATTAATAACTAGAACAATGTGTTCTCGTTGATGGCGCCGTCAATCTTTGAGTTGAGTTCTAACGCCACTCTTACAGCCTCATCCGTCCCCTTTTGAGGCACCATAAGATATCCTTGCGTTTTCGCAAGGTCAAATAATTCTTTTGTCACTTTGACGTCATTCCGGCAATAACTTTCCAACTCTTCTAGGTTACCCTCGTTCCAGAACTTTATTGCGTCAAGCCCCTTATGGGTTTTGCCTACACCGAGATTACGGTTAGCTAATAGATCAAGGCTGATCCGGCGTCCGTAAGCGGCTTCTATCTCTTCAAGCAGGTCTATCCTTTTTAGCGCTTCCGTATTAAAGTCGAAATATTTATTCAGTACCGGCAAATCGAAGCGGTTTATTCCGAAACCGATGACTAAAGCCGACTCCTTTATTGCGTCTCTAAGATCGCCGAAATCTTTTTCCCAGAAACTGCGATATTCATTGTCGTTGTACGAATAGAGGCAAACCAGAGAAGTATCGAGATCTTTTATGTTCGCTTCTCCCCCGACGTCAAAAATCGTGTTTTTTGTTTCTATGTCTATTACCAGAATGTCCTTTTTCATTTCTTTTGGAAATTGGGGTTTGGGATTTGGAAATTTTCCAGATGATGGATTCTATCACCTTAACCTCTTTTTTCAAGATTTCTTTTGTTTTTGCTTCCGCGTTGAGCCTTAAAACCGGTTCATTGGAAGACGACCTCACATTAAACCAGAAATCCTTAAACTCCATTGTCAGTCCGTCGATATTCGATACTTTAGCCTTTCTTTTGGCGTACTTTC
>JAQTRD010000042.1 GCA_028711965.1 Candidatus Colwelliibacteriota bacterium
CGATACGGTAATAAATTTGCCGTATTTCATTCCTGAATTTTTTTACGATACTGCTGAAAGGATATATATTAGGGGTAGTATGGGCATTAAGTGGCGAATGCCTATATTCAAGGGGCTTCTTATGCTTATCACGGAATAAATTACGATAAATGCGACGCAGGAGAATTCGGTAAAATTCATTCCGAGATAATCTACTATTCTTTTTCCTATCGTTGCAGCCGGTTTTTTAAAGAAGCGTATTTTCGCAAGGGCAATTCCCAGTATTGCCAGTAAAAGAAGGGGAAGAGGCTCTTTTAAGGCGTATATTACCGGGAAATACGCTCTCCATCCTCCAGCAGAGACTTCGCCCATAAAGTAGCCTGTATTTCCTCCAGACGCGCGCTGAGTGACCATCAAGAATCCCAGCATATATTGGGCATATGGCCGCAAGATAGGGCTTCCTGCCATTTTTATCGTCAGTTCCGCCGGGCATCTGGCAGAAAGTTTAGCGCAGGCGGACTCATCCGGCCCTCCCGCCGCCGATGCCAGAATGTACTTAGTGTCCGCGACTTGGCGCTCTATGGGATAATTTCGAGTTGTTATGAAATAGACGGGATACATCAAGAGATACCCGATTACGACAATAGCGGTAAAGTTTCTTATCTGAATCCATACTTCGCCTAAGAATGCCTTTAATTTTTGACTGCCTCCGGTTCTTATCGCTTTAGCTGTTCCATAGATGGCAGACAGTAGTACGAAATAAGGCAGAAGAAGAAACAGGGAAAATTTGAGAAGTTGCGCTATTCCAAAGAATATTCCGGCAAGCGTTATATTCCTGATTGTCGGCTTTTCGAGGGACTTAACGAAAAAATATGTCGATGCGACGACTCCGAATGCGGCGCCGATGTCCGTTGTCACGAGGTGTCCGTGAGCCAAAAAATTTGGAGAAAGCGCAACTGCCGCAGCAGGCAAAAGGGCCCATTTTTCACCCATAATCTCTTTTGACCAAACGAAAGTGATAACAATAAGAAGAAGGGCTAGGATCATCGGCCCGATTCGCGATAGCTGGATGATCGCGTCCGCGTCGTTGCTTGATTGATATATGAAGGCTGTCCCCATATCCCACTGGCCGTTTACATATTCTGTCCAAGCAGGGATATTTGTCGGAAAATTGAATCCGTGAATAAAAAGAGGAATGGCGCTCAATATTTTTACGAGGGGAGGATGTTCGGGATTCAAGCGGTAGTCTCGCTCGGCCACGTACGCGTATCCGGAAGGTATGTGGGCCAACTCGTCCATAGTCGCGGACTCTCTGACTGACGAGTTGATCATAAGTCCGAGAGATACGGCCATAATGACCGCGAGAATTATTTTAGCCAAATGGCCTTTTGGATTTTCGGATTTCATACCTGTTATTATATAACCTATGGCTCTTTCTTTCACGACCCACTCCCGGTTTAAAATGCGCGAATACGGCCTATCGGAAAGCCGTGTCAAAAGGGTGATTAATTCCCCTCTGCGCATAGAAGAGGGAATAGCTCCCGGAACGGCTGCAATGATGAAGCCGGCTGGAACCTCGAAGCATCCTTACGAAGTGTGGGTAATGGTCTCAAGGGATGGAGTGGACAAGAGAATAGTTTCTGCTTGGAAATATCCGGGGCATACTAAGCCAGGGGAACCGCTTCCCAGAGAAATCGTATTTGAGTTGCGCGAAGCATTGGAAGCGTCCTAACGGGCAAGGTATACTATTTATAATGAAAGGACGAATTATGGATGCGCTCAAGAAGTCTCCGCGCATTCACGTATTGGGTATCGCCGGACAAGAAGGAAGGGCTGTTTTCGATTTTTTCCTCAAAGAAGGCATAAAGACGATAGGGCATGAAAATACTCCGGAATCGGATTTTAAATCAAGATTCTTAAGCTACTCCGACGCTTATTCAAAAGAAGAAGCCGAAGATATGGCTGACAGGTTTATTAATTCCGGATCGGATATTCATTTTTCGGACAGGTATTTGTCGGATGTAGAAAAAGGAGATGCAGTAATAGTTCCGCAGGCGTATAGACGATACCCGATAAACAAATCCTTGATCTCAATGGCGGAGTCGGGCGATATTGCCCTTTTTCAGGCAATAGAACTCGCTTTTGACATCGCTCCCTGTATTACGATCGGCGTTACCGGCACGGCCGGAAAATCGACAACAGCTTCTCTTATAGAAAAGATAATTTCTTCTTCCGGTAAAAAACTGTACTTTTCCGGAAACGACAGGGAAGATAAATGGGATTTTAACGAATTAAAAAAAATCGGGCCGGACGGATTTGCTCTCTTTGAAATTTCCCATAGGCACCTGATTGATCTTAAGTCCTCTCCCGATATTGCCGTTATAACGAACATCTATCCGCATCACCTCGACGATGCCGGCTCTTTCGAGAAGTATATGGATTTGAAAAAGAATATCATTCGCTATCAGAAAGAGGGCGACCGAGCCGTCGTTAATTATTCTCTGATTGAATCAGGCGCTATAAAAACCGAAGACACGGCCGCGGAGATCTTCTCTTTTGGCGGGCCGGAAGGCGTTTCGCCTGTCTTCATAAAGGACGGAAATATTCTTATGGATGGCGGAAAGCAGAAAATTATTTCTATTGAAGAACTGCCTTTTCGCGGAGAACATAATATCCAAAACGCCCTTGCCGCAACGACTGCCGTATCGTCTATCTTTTCCGCAGACGACATAAGAAGAGGACTCCTTTCTTGGAAGCCTCTTAAGTATCGACAAGAGGTGATATGGTCAGACGGAGAGCGATCCGTTATAAACGACGGCAAGTCGAGCGATCCTTTGGCGACAATAGAGGCGGTGCGAGCAGTGCCAGATATTTCCGTTCTTGTAATCGGCGGTGTTCGCGAAGGAATGAAGAGTGGAGACTTTGTTCCTTTGGCAGAAGAAATAGCAAAAAGTTCTGTGAAAACGATTATTATTTATGGCCGATCAAAGGACGAGATCGGCGCCGATTTCGCATCTATCACAGAGAGAGATATAAAAGTTTTTTCCTTTGACAGTTATAAGGATGCTTTTCAAAAGGCCTTTGAGTCCCATAAGTCTGGATCGCTGGTTTTTTCGCCTGCTTGCCAGAGTTTTGACGGATTTAGAGATTTTAGAGAAAGAGGAGAGGCGTGGAATGCGGCCGTTGCGACACAATATAAGGGGTAGTCTCTATTTACTGTCTCTTATACTTTGAGATTTTATAAAGCTTAACCAGATTGCTTTGACATCTTGGGATATAAGTTGTTAAAGTACGTCTATACCCCTTATGAGGCGACAGGCAGGGGGTGTTTTCGCGTCATGGATTTTAAACTTGTTTCCAATTTCAAACCGGATGGCGACCAGCCAAAAGCTATTGATTCCCTAGTTTCCGGACTAGAAAAAGGTCTTCACAAGCAGACCTTATTGGGAGTGACCGGATCCGGAAAAACATTCACGATAGCAAATGTCATCGAGCGGATTAACAAGCCGACTCTTATTATTGCCCATAACAAAACTTTGGCAGCCCAACTATGCAATGAGTTGCGCGACCTTTTTCCCCAAAATGCAGTCCATTATTTTGTTTCTTATTATGACTACTACCAGCCGGAAGCGTACATACCTTCGAGCGATACCTATATAGACAAGGAAGCGATGGTAAATGACGAAATCGACAAGCTTCGCCATGCAGCCACCACTTCTCTTTTAACGAGAAAGGATGTGGTAATAGTTGCGTCAGTATCGTGCATTTACGGGCTTGGGACTCCGGAAACATATGCTTCCCATATAATTCACATAAAAAAAGGAGACGAGTTTGATCGCAAAGAATTCATAAAAAGACTGATTAATATCCAATTCAGCCGGACAAATTCTGATCTTTCACGCGGATCGTTTCGCGTCCGCGGCGATAATTGGGAGATAATGCCGCCTAATGAGGAAATAATATACGGGTTTCGCGTGGAGGGAGGAATTGTCGGAGATATTTTTGTTACCGATCCGGTTGTCGGATACGATCCGGGAGTTACTCCTTTTGTCTCCGAAATAATTATTTCTCCCGCTAAACATTTCATCACAATCGATAAGGAAAGAGATATTGCCATAAAAAATATAAAAGAAGAATTGTCTGCGCGGCTTGTGGAACTTGAAAAAGAGGGAAAACTTTTGGAAGTAGAGAGGCTTGAAAGAAGAACTAAGGCGGATATCGCGATGATGAGAGAGGTTGGATATTGTAACGGCATTGAAAATTATTCAAGGCATCTTTCCGGCAGAAGGGCGGGGGAACCTCCCTCGACTCTCCTTGATTATTTTCCGGGAAAATCGTCCGGGGGATTTTTAACTGTGATTGACGAGTCCCATGTTACAGTTCCGCAGATAAGGGGAATGTTTGAAGGGGATTCTTCAAGAAAGAGAACTCTTATCGAATACGGTTTTCGCCTTCCTTCCGCAGCGGATAACAGGCCTCTCAAGTACGGAGAATTTGAAGAAAGAGTGGGATCTGTGATATACACTTCCGCCACACCCGGAGAATACGAGAGGGAAGAAAGTGCCGCTGTCGTCGAACAGATTATCCGTCCTACCGGGCTTGTCGATCCTATATTGGATGTGCGTCCTGCAAAAGGACAAATAGCCGACCTTATTCCGAGAATAGAGGAAAGGGCGCGGCGGAAAGAAAGAACGTTGGTAACGACTCTTACGAAGAAGATGGCTGAAGACTTATCGGAATATCTTAAAAATTCCGGGCTAAAAGTGGCGTATCTTCATAGCGACGTAAAAACGCTGGACCGCATAAGGATACTGACAGGATTAAGAAGGGGAGACTTTGATGCCCTTATCGGGGTGAATCTTTTAAGAGAAGGATTGGATCTTCCCGAGGTCTCTCTTGTGGCGATTCTTGACGCCGACAAGGAAGGATTTTTAAGAAACGAAACGTCTCTTATCCAAACAATAGGAAGAGCCGCCAGAAACGTTTCTGGAGAGGTGATTCTCTACGCGGATCAAATAACCAAGTCGGTCAAAAGAGCGGTTGAAGAAACGGATCGCCGGCGGAAGATTCAGGTGGAATACAATAAGAAGCACGGCATTATTCCGAAGACCATCGTGAAGGAGATAAAGGATATGCTGCCCGAAGCGGCCGAAACTCTTGAAATAGAGCTTGCGCCAATCGCAAAATCCTTGTCAGAGATGGAAAAACTTTTAAAGGTGAAAGAAAGGGAAATGAGATCCGCTTCGGATGACCTT
>JAQTRD010000043.1 GCA_028711965.1 Candidatus Colwelliibacteriota bacterium
AAAGAGGTCCCGAATATGGAGACAATAAGATTTACCGGCAAGTTTATAAGCAAGGTCTTTGATGGTCCATACAACGCTGTTCCGAAGTGGATAAAAGAGATGGATGAATATTTGTCGAAGGCCGGACTGAAAGCGAAAAAATATTTTTTCTATTATACAACTTGTCCGAAGTGTTCTAAAAAATATGGACATAATTATGTTGTGTCTTTTGCGGAAATATGAGTAAATCCCTTTTTATCTTCGACTTTGACGGGACGCTTGCTGACACCCGTGATTTGATGGTCGACATAGGGAATAAATATGCCGAAGAGGTTGGTATTGATCCGTTAAACGATGAAGATATAAGGATCTATCACGAGGAAGGAGTCAGGTCTCTTATGAGAAAGCGCAATTTTTCGGTTATTGATCTCTTGAAATTATTAAAAAGAGGAGGGGAGATTTTTGCGGAGAATATTGGAGATATAGTGATGATCGAAATGATGAATGAATCCCTAGAGCAGATAAAGAAAGAAAACATTACGATGGCTGTCGTTACTTCAAATACCGAAGACCGGGTAAAGAAAGTGATAAAGAACGCGTCCTCTCTTTTTGCCGGCATTTTTTCGGAAGAGGATCTTTTTGGCAAGGCAGCCAAGCTCAAGAGAGTTGTTAGAACCCTCTCTTTCGAGCCGCAAAACGTTTTTTATATGGGAGATGAACCGAGAGACATAATTGCCGCGAAAAAAGCCGGGATACATCCGATAGGGGTTGCTTGGGGATTCGGAAGCGAGCAATCTCTCGTTGCGGCAGGAGCCGAAAGGGTGCTTCGAACTCCGGAAGAACTAGTGTCATTTTCCAAATCTGTTTCTTCTTCGCAGACCGAATCATAGGGGGCGACTTGTATTAAGGGCCTGTTTTCATGTAACTTTGTTCGGTGTCCAGCCGTTCTATTAATTGCCGACTATGGAAAAAGAGAATAAGAAACCAGGGAGATCTAAGGAAACGCTTGCCATTTTCTGGAAAGCGTCTCTAAGGCATAGGGGACTCGCTCTCCTTATTTCGTTTGCCGTAATTGCCGCTTCCGTTGCCGGCATAATCATTCCTTTATATTTCAGGGACTTCTTCAATATCATTGCGGGAGTCGGAGATCGAAGAGCGATTTTTGCGGGACTTGTCACGGCTCTTACGATGATAGCCATATTCAAAGCTGTAGAATGGCTTTTTTGGCGCATAGCCACTTTTGCCGTATCAAAATTTGAGACAAGAATAATGGCTGATTTGACGGAAGACTGTTTCGCTTACCTTCATAAGCATTCATTCTCATACTTTAATAATAATTTTGTAGGTTCGATGGTGAGAAGAGTTCGGAGTTTTGCCGGCGCATTTGAAACGGTGGCGGACAATATCTTTTGGGATCTCCTTCCGCTTGCGGTTTCCGCCGGGTCGATTCTTTTTATCCTTTTAAGGATAAGCCCTGTTTTGGGCTTTGGAGTCATCGGATGGCTGGTCTTTTATCTCGCGGTAAGTTTTCTTTTTTCCCGATTCAAGCTCAAATACGATATTCAGAGAAACGAAGCCGAGTCATCGGCGAGCGCCCTTTTAGCTGATACGATAACGAATAACGCGAACGTTAAGCTTATGAACGGATACGATCGGGAAGTCAAAGGGTTCACAAAGGCGATCGAGGCTCTCCGTTCCGCCAGGAGGACAAGCTGGGATCTCGGGAATGTCTTTGAGGCTATTCAAGGGTTCCTTATGTCGGGACTCACGGTAGGGATGCTTTTTATAGCGGTTAATTTATGGAGGCAAAACGCGCTTACGGTGGGAGACTTTGTCCTTATTCAGTCATATCTCGGGAACATATTCGACAAGGTATGGGGGCTGGGAAGAGTTATCCGAAGATTCTATGAGTCGCTTGCCGACGCGTCCGAGATGACGGAAATATTGAATATGCCTCACGAAATACGCGATGCGGAGGGGGCGACGGAGCTTTCTGTAGAGAAAGGGAGAGTCGACTTCAAAGATGTAGGCTTCAAATATGGCGATTCGAGACCGATTCTTTCGGAGTTTAATTTGTCTATATCTCCGGGAGAAAAGGTTGCGCTTATTGGTCCGTCTGGAGCCGGAAAGACAACAGTGATAAAGCTTCTTTTAAGAATGCATACGCTGACGCAAGGAAAAATAGAAATTGACGGACAAGATATTGCGCTTGTTACCCAGGAGAGCCTCTGGAAGAGTATCAGCCTTGTACCGCAAGATCCGATTCTCTTCCACCGCTCGCTTATGGAAAATATCCGTTACGGTCGTCCGGAAGCCACTGACGAGGAAGTGATTGAAGCGGCTAAAGCAGCCCATTGCCATGAATTCGTTACCAGCTCTCCCCAAGGGTACGACACGTTTGTCGGCGAGAGAGGCATAAAGCTTTCCGGGGGCGAACGCCAAAGAGTGGCGATAGCGCGCGCGATACTTCGGAATGCTCCGATACTTGTCCTTGATGAAGCAACATCGAGCCTTGACTCCGAATCGGAGAGTTTGATCCAAGACGCTTTAAACGGTCTTATGAAAAATAAGACGGTGATAGTTATTGCCCATAGGCTTTCAACCATTAAAAAAATGGACAGAATCATAGCTATTGACGGAGGAAAAATTGTTGAAGAAGGCAGCCATTTATCTCTCTCGGCAAACGAGGGAGGAATGTACCGCCGCCTTTGGGAATTACAGGCCGGAGGTTTTATGGCGGAGTGAATATAATCGAAAATTATAGATTTGAACTTGTGTTATAATTAGAAAAAGCGATATTGATCGGTTGTTTCTCGGAAGAAAAAGAAAATAATATGAATTTCAGCGGAGGGAAAAAGATAATCGTGTATATTTCGGTTCTGATTGCCATATTCGCGATTTTTTCTTTCGGGGCAAAATTTATTTCTCTGAATATCGGAGAGGTGCTTAATAACATCTCTCTCAATCCGGAAGAAATCTTTTCACCATCAGCCGGTTGCCGGGGTCCTGCCATATCTTACGGAGAGGGAGACATATCTCCCTTCTTCGGCATATCTTCCGATACATTTTTAAAGGCTATACGTGAGGCGGAAGATATATGGGAAAAGGGATCAGGCGAGAATCTTTTTAGTTATAGCGATACCGGGGAAATGAAGATTAATCTAGTATTTGATGAGAGGCAGGAAGAGACGGAGATGCTGAAGAATCTATTCGGATCAATAAGTTCTCAAAAGGAGAGATTTGAGGCCGTAAAAGCGGAATACGAAAGGCTCACAGCTCAACTCAGACCTCTCGAAGAGGTTTATAATACAGTCAAAACGAAATACGAATTGGATGCCCAGGATCTTAACGCGACAGTAGAAGTCTATAATATTCGCAAAGAGGAATATGAAGACGATGTCGTTTATTGGAATGAGAGAGGAGGAGCTCCCGAAAAGGAATATAGGAGACTGTCAAAAGAATATGACGATATCCGCATATTATACGACCAGATATTGTCAAAAAAAGCCCTCCTTGAAAAACCCCTGGCAACTCTTGAGAAAGCTGCCAATGATTACAACCTTCTAGCCGGCAGAGTCAATACTATAGGAGGAATATTGAACCGTCTTGCTGCCGATTTGAATATTAATATTTCTTCATATAACAGAGTGCAGGGAGAGAGAGAAGAGTTTGTTACCGGGAGATATGTTCAGACAGGAGGCGATAGGTTCATCGATATCTATCAGTTCTATGATTATGACGAATTGGTAACTATAATAGCGCATGAGATGGGGCATTCCTTGGGGCTAGGGCACGGCGAAGACCCGAACTCGATAATGTATTCAAAGATAGGGAAGCAATCCAACAAGCTCTCTGCTGAAGATATTAATATGTTAAAAGAATTATGCGCGGTTAAATAGAAAAATATTCAGATACAAAATTATGACTAAAAAGAAAACAAAGCTGTTAGAGAATATAAAGGTTTCTTTTGGAGGATGGTACCAGAGAACAACCCTTCATTTGAGCGAAATATATGATTTTTTCGTTTCCGGCTCTTCCAAGCTTCCTCTTGATGCCGACAAGCTGAAGAAATTACGGAAAAGCCTTAATCTTGTTGAGGTTTCGCGCGAATCGGGATATTTGGAATATGTCCTGGCAAAAACGACGGATGGAATTGAAATCAGATATTATGAAGACGGTTTGTATGTTCTCGAATTGGAAGCGGACGATATTTCGTCTGTGGCGGAGAGAAAGAAACAGTTGGAAAAATATTGGGAAGAATCGATGTCTCCCGCCATATCTTATATTTTTTCTTTGGGTGCTCCGACTCCCAAGATACTTGCTAATATAAAGACAGTTCATCCGACAGTCATCACAGGGACAGTTCCGGATCCCTCCCGTTTCTTGCCTGAAAATTCATTCGGGCCGGTTTATTCAACTATTTCTTCCGATGGAATAACAGCCATAAAGACACCTTTCTATATATTTGTTGTGACTGCCGAAAAGGCTTTTTCATCAGCGCTTCCTGTCGTGGAGAATATGATTTTTTTCCGAGAATTCAAAGATCAGCTTGAAAAATATCTGAATATACACCGTTCTGTTTGGGAAGAAATATCGGATATCAAGGAAAAGAGAAATATTTCCGGATCGGATGTCGGGACTATTCGCGGCAAGCTGGATGGCTATCAGAAAACAATCAGCCTTATTTCCAATCGAATAAACCAGATGGGCTCTTATGTAAGGACAAGAAGCTCGATAGCTAAGGGTATGAACATAGAAGAGTATCTTGCAGGCTTCTTCCAGTTTAAATTCGAGACCTTGGTTGACACGCTCGATTACATTAAAGAAATATGGAAAATGACGTCCGATTATCTAAATGCTTCAATCCAAAACTTGCAGGAGATAAAGAATCAAAGCGCGACAAGAGGAATCCAATCCCTCCAATTAATTACCAGCCTTGGAGTCATATCCGGCATAATCGGGTATCTTTCGAAGAACGAGGTTCCGCAAGTGACTTTCATAGGGGCCGCCTATTTTGCAGCCATTATTCTCATTGCTTGGTCTCTGAACCGATTCATATCGGGATTTTACCGGCGC
>JAQTRD010000044.1 GCA_028711965.1 Candidatus Colwelliibacteriota bacterium
CATCGCTTCAAGCCTATGGAGCGTCAATCTTCTGAACGCCGAAAGTTTGGAAGCTATTCAATTCGGTCTTTTGACTATTCTGGCATTTTCGTTTTTTCTGCTGATAATCATTTCTTCGACCAAACTAACAAATGATATCAAGGCCGCCCTATTTCTCATTGCCGCAACCGGGAATACGATCTATATGGGGTTTCCGATAATCGAACTTCACTTGGGCGGCGGCGCACTCTCCGCTGGCGCTCTAATAGGGACAATTTACCTGGTAGTCCCATTGTTGATTTCAATATTCGTAATCCGCTACTGGCATAACAATAGCCATAACCTTTCGAGAGAACTCGTCGAATTCATTAAAAATCCGCTTATAATATCGGTAGTCATCGGGATAGCCTTAAGTTTCGTGAAGGCCGACAATATTATTATAGACGGCGCAAGAAAGACGCTCTCAATGCTTGGCGCTACCGCCTCTCCGATAGCTCTCTTTGTTCTTGGAGGATTCTTGTACGGAAAGTTTATGAAAAAGAATTTGGGGCTTGTTGTCCTTTCTTCGGCTTTGAAAATCGCCATATTCCCCTTATTCGTCGCTATTGCTTATGCGTGTTTCAAGTTCGGCAATCCGAACGTGTCTATTCTTATGGCTTCGATGCCCGTCGCCGTAACCACTTTCGTAATCTCGGAAAAATTCAAGCTTGATAGCGCTCTTGTGGGAAATGCGGTGCTTTTGTCTACCGCATTATCGTTTATCGCGATACCGATTATCGTCAGTTTTTTCTAAATAAAAAGATCTCTAAAAGAGATCTTTGGACTCGGGGTTCAAATTTACCGCTTTTCCATCGACAAGAAATGTCTCTTGTCCGGAGTGGTTGGTTGCAGGCTCGCCGTTTGCGAAATGGAGTTTGCCGCAGACTAGGCATGGAAACGCCGAAGTGCGCGCATGGCATCCCAGAGGGAAATCGAGGGCCTTGCCGGTGTTAATAATTCCCGTGCATTTGGTGTCTTTACATTTCATTGTCAACGACCTCCTTGACTGAAAAATAACGCTTTTGGAAAACTGCGTCAATAATAAAAGGAGTGCTTTAGGCATCTCCTTTGTTTTAATCTTATTCCAAGCCCTTTTCGGTAAAGAATGGCGCGTATTGCTTATCCATCACCATTATATGGTTTCGGAGCCAAGAGGCGGAAAATTCGGCCATATTAAGAGCTTCTTTTTTCGCGTCGGCGGATTCGGACCGGACAGCATTCATCATCTCCTCAACCTTATTGCGGAAAGCGTTATGGGCGGCTATATGTTCCGTTCCGTTATATCCGTACTTGCTGAACATTTCTTCTTCCGTTCCGAGATGAAAAAGAGCATAACTTCTCAGCTTGGTCGCTCCGCTAAAAATATCCTCCCGTTTAACGTTCTCCTGCGCGGCAAGACCGCTTAAATCGTTTGCTATGTCAAAAAAAGTCTTATGCTGGCCGTCTATAACGGCATTTTGAACACTATATTCTTCGGTCCAAACGAATTTTTCTTCCATCTTTGTTATTTTAGCATAAGCAATGAGTAAATTATAAAAAAGGAGCTTGTACAGCTCCTATTCCCGCACTTCGGGAAGACCTTCATAACAACAAACGCATCTCGTGCCTCCTCCGGCGAGCGCAATATGAGGCCGCTTATGCTTTTCGCAATAGCATCCGCTTTCCCGCGCGCATTTCTCGCAAGCAAGCGTGTTATATGCTCCCTTGCCGTTCGATATTGGCAGAATGACTATGGGATTAATGTCCATTTCTCCGCATATCTCGCAGTCCATCGTTCTTTTCATGGGCCTGATTACAACTTCCGAAAGGAGCGTCTTCTGTCCCGGACCAAGCGTCGCTTCCGCAATTATTTTCTCTCCGCGGAGAACAAGGGGAAGCCAATGGCGATCTGCAGGCATCATTTCGTCAAAGGGAATGTTTCCGATTTCAAAGAAAGTCGGGTCAGTCATCTCTTTTGATGCTTGAGGCTCGCCCTCCCAATTACTGGCCATAAAGACATAGACAACGCATAAGAATTTACTCCCGTCGCTCTTGACGTTTTGAAAATGCAAAATGGCAACCCTCTGCAAGTCTGCCCGATTTATTTTGATCTTCAACTCCTCGGATGGCTCTCTTATAGCGGCAATCAGCGGCCCTTCTCCTTCTTCTATTCCACCTCCCGGGCCATTCCAGGATTCTTCTCCTATTTTTCGTTTTCCGCTTTCGCTTTTAGGCTTCCATGCCAGAAGTATTTTGTCTTCTCTTACGAGAAGAACAAGAACAGCTTTTCCGAGAGTCTTTTCTTCGCAGTTCATATTTACACCTCCTTTTAATAAGCTGCTTTGAAGATAAACCCCTTTCCATAAGCGGTCAAACAAAAAAACACTATTTTGTTGACATATCTTAATGTCTGTTGTATTCATAAATCAGCTCTTAAATTAATAAAATAAGGAGGTAAAATTATGAGCGATGCTTTGACGGATCTAGCGCGCGATGAAGAAAGGGATCGGTGTATATCAAAATATTTGGAAGCCGTTTGTTATTTCCTTAAAGATCAGACAGATGACAATAAGAGAATCGCCGTTGAAGCCGCCCGTGGAGCAGATGAAGTTCCCAAAGGATTTTTTGGCGGCCAGACATCGCTTGCCAAAAATATCGAAGAACTTCTGGAAAAATTAGCTTCCGGCGACAAACAGGCTTGGGCAAAGTTTCTTTTCGGACTGGGAGAAACCGGACACGACTTTCACATTTTAAAGAGTCTTTCGCCTTTCGCGGGCAAGCTTCTTATATCTGTGGACTACGGTTGTGGTTTCGCGAATTTTAGAGGAGAAGTGGAATCTCTTATTTTCTCGATCATCCACGAAGGAAAAGGGTGGAAAACGTATGACGCAGACGATTACCTTATAGCGTTACCAATGCCAAACACTGCGGAAGCAGAGGTATTCTGGATTCAATGCGGTATTTTCGGCCCAGAGATACCAGTTGATCGCCCTCGATCCGCCAATAAATCTTAAGTTCCTCATAACATCAAATCCGCGTTTAAAAACGCGGATTTTTTTGTGCAACATGATGTTTTATACCTTCTTCTCTCCTATCTTTTTCGCTGCTTCTTTCGGAAGAATGTACGACGCGTAGATAAAAGATGCGGCAAAAAGGACGAGAGCCAAATGATGGCTGACCTCAACAAATTCTTCAGAGAGACCGAGATACTTGCCTAGTACATCCCCTCCAAAACCGATGAATAGAAACGCCGTCCCGACAATTATCCAGTTATAATATCCCTTGAAAAACGACCCGACGAGCGACCGTTTTGCAGACAGGTTTATCCATAAAAATATCAATGCTAAGACGGCAGCTGTTATTTCCAATATCTTATTTATATCCATTTGTTCCTGTATTATAGCATATTAACCACGCTAATTTGCTTTTTATCGATTACAGGTTTTTATAAGAATACCCCTTGCTCGGGGCATTCTTATATTCCGTTCAGTCCAGTTTCTATAGCTCGCCTATTGCTTTGTCTATCTCAGATAACTCTCCGTCTATGTCGGGAGCGGATATCTCGTCTAGAGCCGCATTGATGGACTCAACAGTGTCGTCCGTTAGTTCCACTGTTTCTTCCATAGGGGCCGAAGTCGGTTCCGTCCTGCCATAAAAGAACCACACCGCAAGGCCGACGACGGCAATAACCACAAACGCGATGATAATTGATGATTTTTTATTCATTTTCCTTTAAATTGTTTATTCTTGCCTTTAATTATTCGGAGTCAGTTGCTTCGTCATTGACGCCGGGAATACTCGCTAAATCTTCAGCTGCTTTTCTTACCGCATCGCGGACTTTTGTCACTTCATCTTTGAGAATTGAAAGATCCGCATGCAGTCTATTCCGGGCGTCCGATACATTTTCTCCGAGATTTTCTTCATCGGTAATTGTTATCGGATAGGTCGTTCCGGACTGGGCGGCAATATATCCCCTTACTTTGGCTATCATCTCCTCTGCCGCGACGATATCCGCTCTGACTTGACTGACGTCTTTTCCGTTAAGTTCCGCCTTGTCAGCCCTTGAAGATATTCCCCTTAACACCTCTTCAAGATTATTTAATACAACCGTCAGCCTGTCGATGTAATTTACATTAACGTTCTGGATCTGCTCGGCCACTCTTTCGACAATCTGCTGCTTCCTCTCATCGGCTATGGACTGAAGGCTTGTTCTTAACCTTTCCCTTTCCGCCTCTATTTCTTGCTTAGCTTCTTCTCTTATCGCCTGAATTTGGTTCTTAAACTCCTCCCGATTGCTGATTATGGCCTGCCGCGCAGATTCAATTCCCTCCTGAAGGGTATTTTGAGCTTCAACTCTTATCTGCTCGGCTTGAAGCCTTCTCTCTTCAATGCTCAACGTCGCATCGTTTTTGATCGCTTCCAGCCTGGTTCTCGTTTCTTCCCTTAACGCTTCCGCCGCATCTCCGGCCTCCTGTCTCATGGACTGGACCGTTTGGACCAAAACCTGCTTCGCTTCCGCTCTTTCTTCTAATAACCCTCTTCTTATATCGATAATCCCCTGACGTCCGTTCTGAACATTCATTGTCGCCGCCTGCGCCAAATACACAGGAGCCGACAAGAAAATAACGGCTAAAATAACATTTATCTTCTTCATTACTTAATTATACAAAACCGGATAGGTATAAACAGCCGGTTATCAACAGCCGGCGTGATTTATGCGTGCTTTAACTTATGAAGCATCTCTGCCGCCGCTGCC
>JAQTRD010000045.1 GCA_028711965.1 Candidatus Colwelliibacteriota bacterium
CTTTCGGCCGTCCACGGGGTGTCGAAATAAATAAAGGGTATACCCAGTCGGTCTGCCCGCTTTCGCACTCCTCCGTCTTGATGATTGGATACGACTCCGATGACTTCCGTTTTTCGCGATATGAAAAGCGAGTTTAGAACAAGCTCCTCGAATCCCGATCCGCCGCCCTCCGCTGAACCGGACGCAAATACCAATATGCGCGGTTTCATAATATTCCTCCTTAAATAAAGATTGATGATTCTGGAATTAAAAAACTGCCTAATAAATAACATCCGCCCGGAGGGATGTCAAAGAAAGATAGAACAAAAGGTATCGCCGCTTATCTTCTTTTCTTGGCTTTTTTTGCCTCAAGCATTGCCTGCTTTATAGCCAGCCTCTTCTTAGTTTTATGAGAGTGGGTTTTTCTGGGCTTTCCCAACCCGGTGCTTCTTTTTGCCATTTTTGTGATTATAACAGAATGTTCTTATAAAGAAAGGATGTTACTTCAGTAGTTCGGCGGCTTTTAGAAACCATGTTTTTCTTCTCTCTCATTTCTGCTCAACTTGTCCAAATCGGCGAGTAACTCGTCTATACCGCAAAGTTCGGATGTCTTCTTTGCTAGAATGCCGGATTGCTCTCTTTTCTCCGCAGAAAATTCCCTGGTATTCGGATCGTCTATCATTTGGATTCTGGCATCAAGCTTATCAAGCGCTTTTACGAACTTCGCTTCGAATGTCTCCTGTAATTCATATTCTTTCCATAGATTGAATACTTCCTTTCCAAACTCCGGAAATTCATCCTTGATTGACGTCATCATCTCTTCTTCGGATCTGTCTTTCTTCTCCTTAATAGATGAATTAAAGGCGTGGATATGCGACGGAATATCCCCTTCGCTCATCTCCCCGATATCGTGCACCAGTATCATTTTCAACACCCTCTCCGTGTCTAATCTCTCTCTTATTTTGGGAGCGATTATCGCGGCCATTAGGGCCATTCGCCAGGAATGTTCCGCTATGCTTTCTTCCCTACCCGACGAAAGCTTGGCCGCCCTAAAAACAAGCTTCGGCTTTTCCATCAGATGCCAAAATTCAAGTATCTTTTCGATATTATCCATTTTAATCAGTAAACTACTTGGCTGAACGGACAGAAATTTTCCGCCCAAAAAATCTCCGCCTTACTCGGAATACCAAGACCGCCGGGCTGAAGATCAATAACTTTCGGACAGGCGTTTCGATAAGCCATAATCGCCAGGTAAGCAGCTATGGCAATTATTGCTCCAATGATAATTTTATTCCTGATTCTCCTTGAATCCGCCTTTTTACCCTCCATATCTCCAGTATAACACAGAGGACAGTAAATATTTCAGACTTTTAAGGTTAATCTTTAAAATAATAAAGAGCCCTTAATTCATAATAAGGGCTCTGATAACCGGAATAGCAAGTTCTTGTTCTGTCCTATTGCCTCGTATGAGGGAGGTGCAATTACCTTGCTATTAGCGGTTCGCTGGGAAAATGAGATGTTATTTCCCGATCATTTCTTCGGTCAATTCGCGAATCAACGGATTCACTACTGACTGAAGTTCTTCGGTGCTGCAGCCAATGTTTTTAGCCGCATTACCAAGCTCTCGCTTGAAATCTCCGGCTTTTTTGAAAGACCCGTGTCTTCTCAAAAATTCCTTAGCGATTCCTTCGAGAATTTTTTCTTTTTCCATCTCTTTTTCCTCCTCTCTTAAAGAACTTTTTGGCTTTTTCCTCTGCCGGAGGGTAATCAGAATTAACTTTGATTACGTTTTGTTTATACCATATCTATTACTATTTGTCAACCATATAACGTTAAATAAAAAACTTAAAATTGCGACTCTTATTGAGTTGGGCGATAATGCAAATATGGACGAACCTATCTTAGAATTCGGTATAAAAAGAGAAAACGAAGAAAGACGCGACGGCGGTTGCGGAATCGTTTTTGATCCCCTAACCCAAAAATACGCGGTTGGCAGGCAAACGGAAAACAACTCTTTCAGATTGTTTTCCGGAGGAGTAGGTGCCGACGAGGATATTACCAAAGGAATCTTACGCGAAGTAACGGAAGAAAGCGGCCTGTATGATTTCGGTCACGTGGAAAAAATAGGAGAGGCGCTTACTCACTATCACAACACTTTAAGAAACGTGAATAGGGTCGCCCATGCGACTTGCCTGCTAATAATCCTCAACAGCGCTGATTTAAGAGACGCTCGTCTGGAAGAACACGAAAAATTCACCCTTGAATGGGCAAGCGCCGAAGAGATAATGAATGACTTCAAAGACAGAAACGACAAAAAGGACAACGACCATTGGATATATTTTATGGAAAAAGCCATAAAAAAAGTCGCCGAACTGGGTTATAGCAAGATAAATTCGATATAAGATCGTCTCCGTTAATAAAAATAAAGCCGTTGCATAGCAACGGCTTTGGGGACCATCTTTAGGATAAGAGCTCCTTCACAATGGTCGGAATCATATTGGGAACGGTTCCCTGTGTGATACATTCATTGTTGTGATCCTTGCGCACAAGAACCAGCTTGACTTCCGTGTCTTCCCCGTCGGTGACCCGTATGGCAACTTGTCTCTCTCCGTTTGTGAAGACAATATTATTATAATTATCATCGACGCGCGGAATCAGTTTTCCATTCTCAAATTCTTTTTTCATAGAATAGAGAAAGGTTTCTATCAGCTGCTTGCGGTTTCTCCTGTGCGCTTCATAACATCTCTTCTGCCCTTCGGCTCTGTCTTCTTCGAGCCTTGCTTTGGCGCGGACGATGCAGACGATGACGTACGCCATGACGAGGATGATAAGAATCGCAACAACAAGGATTAAGATGGACAGCAGACTCATTAGGGGTTCCTCCTTATGTTTTTTAATTTTTAAATTAACTCTGGTCGTATTGTAACATAATATTGCTATTTTGTCAAGATAGGACAATTTAGCCCGCAAAAAGCCTAATCACCCTTATTTTTTGCTATAATCACAAACATATGAAAAAGACCTATTACATTGTCGCAGGTATCGCAGCAGTCGCGCTTATTGCCGGATATATCCTCATAGCAAAGCCTTTCGCGCCGAAAGAATCTCCCATAGTCGAAAATAACAGTTTATCAACAGAAGAAGGCCTTCCGGCTGACTCGGAAGAGAAAGAAGGGGCTGCATCGAAGCAGAACGCAGAGGATTCATCTTCTCTTCCTTTAGAAAGCAATAAGATAGTGACCGATGATTTCCGCATTACTCCCCCTCCTGAATGGGAAGGGCGGCCCGCTCCCGAAGGAGCGCTTGCTCTGGCAATATATCCGAAAGAAGTGATATCCGACGAAAAAGCGGCGGCAATCGGATTCAGAAGCTACTTTGCGGTGATAAAAGACAGCTTGGGCGGAAAAACGCGCGAGGAATATGTGAAGTTCATCGGAGAGGAGCTTAATAAGATAGGCGATCCCGTAACCCTTGAAACCACATGGCAGACGAAAGTCGACGGGATGGAGGCTAGCGTCCTTGATATCTCAATTAGACAACAAGGAGTGGACTTCAAAACCCTTATGTTCCTTATATGGGATGGAGGCAACGTTTGGTCCGTATCACTCAATACAACCGCAGACAAGTGGAAGTCTTACGAGGACACTTTCTTTACTGTCGGAAACTCGTTCGAAAGGATAAGATAGCTGCTAGCCCTGTTTTTATGATATTCTTTTTTCTTGTATGAAAGCGATTAAATTTCCGCAAGTAAGACAGGCTTACGAATATGATTGCGGCGCCGAAGTGGCACGCGGCGTATTGGCTTTTCATGGAAAGGATATTAAGGAAGAGACTCTCCTTAAATTAGCCAAAACCGATACCAAAACCGGAACGCTTGTCGATAATCTGGTAAAGATACTGAAGAAATACGGAATAGGATACAAGGAAAAGACTTTTTCCGTCCCTGATTTGAAAAAAACATTGGATAAGGGACATCCGGTGATTCTGCTTATCCAGGCATGGCCAGGAAGGAAAATCACCGATTGGAAAAAGAATTGGAAAAGCGGACACTATGTGGCAGCTATAGGTTATGATAATAAGAAAATTTATTTTGCCGATCCATACTCGGCTTTCAGAACTTATCTGACATACGACGAGCTGGAATCCCGCTGGCGCCATAGGGATCCAAGAGGCAGAGAATACGTCAATTTCGGCATAGAAATAGCCCGGCCAAAAAAACCGTACGACTTCGACAGGGCGGTACATATGGATTAGATATAAATTGACATACCTCTTCCGCTGATGTATCCATAAGTCAGCTTTTTTATATATTAAAAGGAGGAAATTAGGATGATTAAGAGATATTCCGATAATGACGTTTCGGAATTATGGTCCGACGGGAACAAGCTAAGACTATGGCAAAAAACAGAGCTTGCGGTTATCAAGGCAAGAGTAAATCTCTCCCTGATAGAAAAATCCGTATCAAAGAGGATATCGGAAACACTTCTCTCGCACGAAATCGACATTGATTGGTGGCTTAACAGGGACAAGGAAACCGGCCACGATCTCAACGCTTTTCTTGACGAACGGTCAAGGTTTCTACCGATTGATCTGCAACCGTATTTTCACCAAGGGATGACCTCATACGATACGGAAGAGGCGGCATTTGCATCAATGCTTTCCGGATCGGTTAAGCTGCTTTCGGAGAAAATCTCCCCCATCAAGGAAGCTTTGAAATCTTTGGCACACCGCT
>JAQTRD010000046.1 GCA_028711965.1 Candidatus Colwelliibacteriota bacterium
GCCCGGCATTGAAGTGATCAGCGATTATCTTAAGAAGCCGCCTGTCTTGGTATTCAAGCCCTATATCGTCCAAATCAAGAATTTTAAATAATTCAGCAAGAGATTCCTTCGTAATCGATGGAATATTCTTTACCTCTATGATATCCCGAGCTCTTTTCAGTAAACGATTAGCCGTGCGGGGAGTAAACCGGCTCGCTCTGGCTAAAATATCGACTGCTTCAGGTTCAATCTTTATTCCTAATATGCCAGCCGATCTTCTGATTATCTCCGATATATCTTCCAAATTGTAGTAATCCAAACGAAAAGTTGCTCCAAATCGCGAACGGAGCGGACCCGAAATGAGATTTACTCTTGTAGTAGCCGCGACAAGAGTAAAAGGAGGAAGATCAAGGGATATTGTCCTAGCCGACGGCCCCTTTCCCAGAACTATGTTAAGGCTTCGGCTTTCCATGGCCGGGTACAATACCTCTTCAATCATTCTGTTGAGGCGATGAATTTCGTCTATAAAAAGAATATCCTTCGGTTCCAGGTTGGTCAGTATCGCGGCCAAGTCTCCTGTCTTTTCGATAGCTGGCCCGGACGTGACTTTAAGATGACCTCCCATCTCGTTGGCAACAATATGGGCAAGCGTGGTCTTTCCTAATCCAGCTTGGCCGTAGAAAAGAATATGATCAACCACTTCTTTTCTCTTTATGGCCGCGTTTAATATTATACGTAGACTGCTTTTAATAGAATCTTGGCCAATATAATCTTCGAACTCGGACGGTCTTAATAAGGACTCCCAGTTCTGGTCTTCGGCTTGGCCATTAACCTGGTCATTATTTTCCCCTCTTGACAAGATATTATTCATATGATAGTATTACGCCAGATTCGCAAAAGGTTTCCTGATGGGATAGTCTTCAAGTAATGGTCATCTTGGTTTCGGCTGGGATGCACCTCGGAGACATCCCGTACACTCCATTGCTTCGCAAAGGAGTTCCCATAAAAAATCGGGGGACCTGGTGCGAATTTTTTTTATTTTCAAAATATTACCACTCAATCGGACCGGTTATTCTTTCCACTTCCGCTAGATCCGTTAAGCCAGCAATCGTTTTTAGAATACCATCTTGTTGCAGAGTTATAAATCCTTTCTGCCTTATAAGTTTTAATACTTCTACTTCGCTTATTTCTTCGTGAATCATAGTCTTAAACTCGTCATCCACGTCTATAACTTCAAAAAGTCCTACTCGGCCTTTGTACCCGTCATACAGATAGGGCATCCAACCGGTTCGAATTGCTTTGTGTCCTCATAAGCGCTCTTATCCACTTTTGGAGGTAGAGAATCAATAAAAGACTTTAGCTTGCCGGCAGTTTCCGGATCCGGGTCAATTGGCCTTTTACACTTTTCACAAAGACGGCGCACCAATCTTTCGGCAATAACCATATCAAGAGCCGGCCCGATTACTTGCGGCTTTACTCCGACGTCAATTAAGCGCGGTATGGCTCCGGATGCGCTGTTGGTGTGTAAGGTAGAGAATACCAGATGTCCCGTAAGCGAAGCATGGATAGCGATTTCGGCAGTATCGAGATCGCGTATCTCGCCCACGAGAATAGCGTCCGGGTCTTGGCGTAAAAGAGACCTTAAACCGGAGCTAAAGTCATATCCGGCAGAAGGATCGACTTGGGTCTGTTGAATGCCGTCAAGATGATATTCTATCGGATCCTCGATGGTTATAATCTTTACTTCAGGAGACCTGATGCTCTTAAGAAAAGCATACAGGGCAGTTGTCTTTCCCGATCCGGTAGGCCCCGTCACAAGAACCATTCCGTTCGGTTTTTTAAGATTCCTTCGGACTATTGCCTCGTCATCGGGCCGCAACCCCAGATCCTTAAGCTCTAACGATATGTTTTTAGGGTCCAATATTCTCAAGACAGCTGTTTCTCCGTACTCGGAAGGATTGAGGGATATTCTAACCTCAATGCGGTCTCCATCGGCAACAATCGTTAAACGGCCGTCTTGAGCCATATCAGTAATATTCATCTTCATCTCTCCGATAAGCTTCAGTCGGCTTACCACATACTTGTAATCGACAGAAGGGATACTGACTATCTCTTTTAAGACCCCGTCAACGCGAAAACGAACCTTTACCTTATCTCTTTCCGGCTCAAAGTGGATATCTGACACGCCCATCGCCAGTCCGCCTGACAACACGGATTCAAGGATGTCTGTTGTTGAAGCGCCTGTTTTAATGACGGACTTGATCTTTTCGGGGATCAAGGCCTCCTCGGTATCGGACATTTTCTTAACGGCTATCTCGCCGCTTGTCTTTTTGTCTGTAATCGGCATTTATGCGTATATAATATAACAATGGCAGGTCATAATAAATGGGCTCAGATAAAACACAAGAAAGCCATAACGGATCAAAAGAGAGCAAAAGCATTTACTAAATTGCTTGCCGCCATACAAGTAGCGGCAAAGGAAGAGCCAAATCCCGACTTCAATCCACGGCTTCGCACGGCTATCACTAAGGCTAAGGAGGCCAGTGTGCCGCAAGATAATATAGACAGAGCTATAAACCGAGCTAAAGATAACCCCACCGAAGAGTTGCTTATCGAAGCTTATGGCCCTAAAGGAACAGCTTTTGTCATTACAGCCATAACAGACAGCCGAAATAGAACCGTTGCCGAGCTGAAGAAGATTCTCTCCGATAATGGGGCCCGCTTTGCGGAGCAGGGATCGGTGCAATGGTTATTCGAGCAGAGTCCGGAAGGGGATTGGCTGCCAAAGTTCCCGCAGCCAATCGATGAAAAAGCAAAAGGAGATATTGAAAAGCTTGTAGAAGCCTTGAACGACTATCCAGACGTATCGGAAATATACACTAACGCCGGCGAAGAAAAAGCATGAAAAGCAATAAAGAAAAAGTAATATTGGGAATAGATCCGGGGACGAATAGAATAGGATTCGGTATAATTCAGGCCGTCGGACGCAAAGTAAATTATGTAGACTCCGGACTTATAGAGATAAAAGAAAAGTATGCTCCGGAACAACTGAAAAAAATATTTGATTGTTTGAATGAGGTTATTAGAAGGTATTCTCCCGATTCTGCCGCAGTAGAGAAATTGTTTTTCGCTAAAAATCAGAAGACGGCTATGAATGTCTCGGAGGCAAGAGGGTGCATAATGCTGACTCTCGCGCTAGCAGGGGTGCCAATAGTGGAGATTTCGCCCAATGAAGTGAAAAGCTCAGTGACAGGATACGGCCATGCCGATAAGGCAGCTGTCTTAAAGATGGTTAACTTGATACTTGGATCAAAGGGATTCCATCCGATAGACGATACGTCAGACGCATTGGCGATAGCGATTGCCGCCGCAAGCAGTCTGGCTCCAAACTCTGATGTTTAAGGGTCTTGACCGCCATATTTTTTTCGATATACTTTTTCGGTAAAAGGTCGGCTGGCTCAGAAAAGAGCCTCAATCTCAGACAAAAGAACGCTCACTTTATATATAATAATGCGAAAAGGTTTTGAAGAAGAAGACGATCTCGACGGCTCTGTTGAATCGGATCTCAAAGAAAAGGACGACGACTACGACGAACTCGATGGCGCCGAAGGCTTTTCCATAAAAGATATGGATAGCGACGATGAAGAGTTCGACGACGATGAAGATGAAGATGACAGCGTCAGCGACGAGGAAGAAGAGATACTCTAATAATTAAAGCGTTCGTATAAAAACGTGAAAGGAGCCGCCGGAAGGCGGCTCTGTTGGATTTAGGTTGACTTTCGCCTTAAAAACCGATTATACACTGTGGGTAATACAAGATGGAGGTTATACTTAAACAGACACAATTTATGAAAAACTTCAAGAAATTTGCCGCTATCGCGGGCGCGGTTCTTGCTATTCTCGCAACAATCGGAGCTCTGGTCATTATATATTTCAGCCGCAATCTTCCAACCGTCGAACAGATGTCTAGTCGAGAGATTACGGAGTCGACGAAGATATACGATCGGACAGGGGAATTTTTACTCTACGAAATACACGGAGAGGAGAAGAGGACGAATCTCTCCGCCGATCAGATACCGGATGTTATAAGAAAGGCCACTATTGCCATAGAAGACAGTGGTTTCTATGAGCATAGCGCTTTTGATATCAAGGGAATATTAAGAGCCGTTCTTGTCGACATTATGGAAGGACGAAGGGCTCAAGGAGGGTCTACTATAACCCAGCAGCTCGCCAAGAACGCCTTTCTTACCGCTGAAAAAACGTTTACCAGAAAAATAAAGGAGCTTATTCTTGCCTATCGAATTGAAAAAGTTTATTCGAAGGATGAGATATTAGATCTTTACCTAAATCAGATACCTTACGGAAACAACGCTTACGGAATAGAAGCCGCAAGTCAGATGTATTTCGGCAAACCAGCAAAAGACATCTCTCTTTCCGAAGCCGCTATGCTCTCGGCTATTCCCAACGCCACAACTTATTATTCCCCATGGGGATCGCATATAAGTGAGCTTGAGGAGAGAAGACAATTTGTCTTAGAGAAAATGGCCGATCTGGGATACATAGACGAGCAACAAAGGTCTTCAGCCGTACTACAGAGGCCGGATGTACTCCCGCAGCCCAAAAAAGCTTCTTTTGCCATAGCACCTCATTTTGTAATGTACGTTCAAGAACAACTCGATAAAAAGTATGGAGAGGACTTTGTCTCGACAGGAGGACTGAAAGT
>JAQTRD010000047.1 GCA_028711965.1 Candidatus Colwelliibacteriota bacterium
ATGATCCCTCTTCCATACATGGTATTCGGAGTCGGATTAGGGTATTCCTCGCCATCGACCCTGTAACTTACTGAAGACATTGCAACCGTCTTCTCTCCCGCAGCTTCAAGTATGGCGTTGATAAGAGATACTGTCATTGACTTTCCTTTAGTTCCCGTCACTCCTATAACCGTCATCTCTCTTGACGGAAAACCGAAAAACCAAGCGCTCGCTCTTGCGATAAGTTTTCTAAATATATCTTTTATTGTCTTCATTTGTTCTGTTTGGTTTTTCTATTACAAGCGCGAAGCACGATCTAACATCTCCCGCATCTCGCGCTTCGTCATTTCATTTTTCTTATCGCGTCTTTTAGCTTTTCGTTTGTCGTCTTGATTTCCGGATCGATTTTTTTCATTGCCTCTTTCGCGTCCTCTCTTCTGTATCCCAGCTTCAAAAGAGCTTCGTAAACATCGTCATCCCAGTTAGAGATTGCTTCCGAAGTTGATTTAACTTTATCTCTTAACTCGACTATTATCCTTTCGGCAGTCTTCTTTCCTATCCCAAACGACTTGGTAAGCATCTCGACTTTCCCGGTGGCAATTCCCGCTCTTATATCTTCCGCAGATCCGAGATCTAATATTGTCATTGCCGCCCTTGGACCGACGCCGGAAACGGTATTCAAGAGATCGAACAGTTCCTTCTCTCTTTCGTTGAAGAACCCGAATATCTCTAGGGCGTCATCTCTTACGAAAAGGCGAGTGATAACTCTCACCTCTTCGCCGATAACCGCTTTGGATATCGCCCCTTGAGGCATATGGACCGAATAGCCCTCTCCTCCGGCCGTCTCGATTGCTATTGAATTTTCATCCACTTTAAGGATCTTGCCTTTCAAGCTGTAGAACATATACTTAAATTATACGATGAATAAAGAAGACTTGGAAAAATACGAGTCCGCCTTGCTAAATCTTGAGTCGAGACTCGAAAAAGAGCTCTCTGAAATACCCGATGTTCCTAATTTCGGCGACAGCGCTGCCGATCCGACGGGAGAAGAAGCTGATGAGGCTGTTGCCGCCGACGAATCAATGGGAATCAAGGATGAAATTCGCGCCCGCCTAGATGATGTCCGATTCTCCTTGGATAAAATAAAACAGGGAACTTACGGAATATGCGAGAAGTGCGACGGCCCGATAGAGAAAGAAATATTGGAAATAGTCCCGGAATCGAGGCTCTGTAAGAAAGACAAGCTGCTTGCCTGATGGGCCGAGAACTCGCGAGAATCTATTCCGCTGAACTCGAAGGGATAAACGCCCAACTCACAACGATAGAGGTCGACATTAGTGTCGGCCTTCATTGTTTTGTAATTGTCGGCCTGGCAGACAAGTCAGTCTCTGAAGCGAAAGAGAGAATGAACTCTGCCCTTAAGAACAGCGGCGTTCGTCCTCCCGCCCAAGAAAACAGAAGAATAACCGTAAGCCTTGCTCCCGCCGATATTCAAAAAGCGGGCTCTCAATATGACTTAGGCATAGCCGTGGGATATCTTGTCGCCGCCGGCCTCTCATCCGCCGTTGGACTGGAAAATAAAATATTTCTCGGAGAACTTGGCCTCGACGGATCGCTTCGTCCCGTTCGCGGCGCGCTGAATGTCGCCCATATGGCGGCTAGGCTGGGAATAAAAGAAATTATTCTTCCGCGGGAGAACGGCGCAGAAGCATCTCTTGTCGAGGGAGTCTCTGTCTTCCCCGCAAGAAATCTTACCGAAGTTCTGGATCATATCGAGAGCAGAAGAGAAATACCTCCGCTACCGGCAAATAGTTTTGACTTTGCGCCAAATGGCGCGGAGTTCGATATTGAAGACATCAAAGGACAAGAAGCGGCAAAAAGAGCCCTTCTTGTCGCCGCCGTCGGCGGACATAATCTTTTAATGGTTGGTTCTCCCGGATCCGGAAAAACTGCCCTTGCTAAAGCGTTTGCCTCTATCTTGCCGCCAATTACTATCGAAGAATCAATCGAGTCTTCAAAGAATTGGTCGGCTGCCGGAATGCTTTCGCCCGATAATCCTTACTTGAGAACGAGGCCTTTCAGAGAACCGCACCATACTGCGTCGCTAGTTTCTGTAGTCGGCGGAGGGTCTAATCCCCGTCCTGGAGAAATAAGCCTTGCCCATCGTGGAGTTCTCTTTATGGATGAGTTTCCCGAGTTCCGCCGCGACGTGCTGGAATCCCTGCGTCAGCCGCTTGAATCCGGCAAGATATCGATATCGCGGGCAAGAGGAAGCCTGCTCTTCCCCGCCCGATTTCAGCTCGTTGCCGCAATGAACCCTTGCCCTTGCGGATATTATGGCGACCCAGACAACGAATGCCGTTGTTCGGCAAGCGACATCTTTCGATACCAGAAAAAGATATCGGGACCCCTTCTCGACCGTATCGACATTCAAATATCGGTTCCTCGCGTGAAAATTTCCGACCTTAGATACGGAACGAAAACGGAAGAAAAGAGCGTCTCATTTATGGAAAAAATAATTCGGGCGCGCGCAATTCAAAAAGAAAGGCACGAAAGACTCGGCATAAGACATTCGACAAGCGAGCTGTCCGCAAAAGAATGCGATAAAACTATAATTCTCGACGAATATGCAGATAGCTTCTTAAAAAAGATATTCGATAATTCCACTCTTTCCGCAAGAGGATATTACCGGCTGCTTAAAGTGGGACGCACTATTGCCGATCTCGACGAGTCAGATCTTGTAAGTAAGGAGCATATCGCGGAAGCTTTCCAATACAGAATACGGGGTGAACAAACGATCTGACTTCACAACGCCCATAGTTTAATAGGAAACTAATGGCCATTCTTACGATCGTAAGAATGGCCATTAGTTGACAACGCCGAGAGGGGGCGCTTCTTGATTAGACATCTTAATAAATCTTCCTAAATTGTGTGATGATGACTGTGGGTTATAATATGGTACCTATGTCCGATATTCTGCCTCCCGATTTGAACCCCAGACAACTCGAAGCCGCGACTCATCCCGGAGGGCCCCTTCTTATTACTGCCGGCGCCGGAAGCGGAAAAACAAAGACTTTAACAAGCCGACTTTTGCATCTTATAAGCATCGGCACTCTTCCTGAATCAATTATTGCTATAACATTTACCAACAAAGCCGCTTCCGAAATGAAAGAAAGAGCGGAAAGACTGATAAAGAATAAGAGTGACTCAATGCCTTTCATCGGAACTTTCCATTCTTTTGGGGCAAGAATATTAAGAAGTGAAGCGAAAACCTTAGGAAGAACTCCGGGCTTCACCGTATTCGACGAAGACGACTCGATTCGTCTGATCAAGAACATCATTAAAAAAGAGAACCTTGATCCGAAAAAATATCCGTATAAGATCATCCGGCACAAGATATCAAAGGTTAAAAACGAACTGATAAGCCCAGATGAAGACGAGGACGATCTTTTGCCGCAATTGTTTTTCCTCTATGAAGAGTCTCTTAAAGCGCAAAACGGATTTGACTTCGACGATCTAGTCCAAAAGCCGGTATCAATATTCCTCTCCGATGAGAACATCATTAACAAATACCGCAACAGATTTAACCATATTCTTGTTGACGAATATCAGGACATCAATACTGCCCAATACCGTCTTATCCGCCTGCTTGCGCAGAATCACCGCAATCTAACCGTCGTAGGAGACGATCATCAGAGCATCTATGGGTTCAGATGGTCTGATTTCCGCAACTTTTTAAATTTTGAAAAAGATTGGCCCGATGCTAAAACGGTTGTTCTCGACCAGAACTACCGGTCCACTAAGAACATCGTCTCGGCCGCGTCAGCTGTTATAAGCAATAACAAGTGCCAGCGTCCCAAAACTCTTTGGACGGAAAACAGGGAAGGCAACCCAATAAAAGTTGCTGGATTTGAGACCGCAGAAGGAGAAGCGGATTGGATCGCGTCGGCAATCTCTCCCGAAAAAAGAATATCCTCGGCTATCCTATACCGCACAAACGCCCAATCTCGCCCCATTGAACAAGCTCTCATTTTTAATCGGATACCGTATGTGATTTTCGGCGGACTTCGTTTCTATGACCGGAAAGAGATAAAAGACATCATTGCCGCTCTTCGAGTAGCCGCAAATCCCCTCGATGAAATAAGCAAAGAAAGGTTGTTAAAAGAATTCCGCAAGACAAAGATTCGACCCATTATTGATGAACTGCCTAAGATGGGGGAAGTCTGCTCTCCTATGGAATTGATTGGCTATATTCTGAAAGAAACTGATTACATCGCGTCCCTTAAGACAGACTTTAAGAATGCCGAAGAAAGAATTGAAAACGTGAGCGAGCTCATCTCTTATGCGGAAAGCTTTAACTCTCTTAGTGAATTTCTTGAACGGGTCTCTCTCCTCCAATCGACCGACCAGCCCAAAGGAGAAGGAGCCGTCCGGCTTATGACAATTCATATGGCTAAGGGACTGGAATTCGGCAACGTCTTTATTGCAGGCGCGTCTGACGGGATTCTTCCACACGAGAGGTCTCTTTTCAAAATTGCCGACTTAGAAGAGGAGAGGCGCCTGATGTACGTC
>JAQTRD010000048.1 GCA_028711965.1 Candidatus Colwelliibacteriota bacterium
AAGCGCTCCGATAATGGGTAAAATCGTCTTTCACGTAAAATCCGCTTTGTTAGCGGATTTTACTCCCACACTTCGTACATTTCGAACATCTCTAACGCTTCTTATGAAACGCGACAACGAATCGCGTTAAAATTAAGGATTTTAAACGGTATCGTATTCTCTAACCTTAAGCTGCGAATCAATCTGGTTCGCACTATCCAAAGCGACAGAAACGACAATCAAGAGAGAGGTTCCCCCTATCGTGAATGAATGACCGGTTATGCCTTGGGTGAGCATTGGTAATACGGCAATGAATCCGAGAAAGGCGGCTCCGAAAAGAGTTATCTTACTGATAATTGTGTTTAAATATTTCTGCGTCGGTTCGCCCGGACGAATACCCGGAATGAATCCTCCGGATCGCTGAAGATTTTTTGATATCTCTTCGGGGTTAAATACAACCGCCGTATAGAAATAAGTGAATACAAAAACGAGGAAGAGGTAAATCAATCCGTATGCCCACTGATTATTCAAGAATCTCATTATCGCATCGCTTATCTGCACTCCCGCAGTCGGTAAAATACCTCGAAGAAAGTTCCCTATCATTTGAGGAAAAGAGAGAATGGCAAGGGCGAATATTATGGGTATCACTCCGGCTTGGTTCACTTTAATCGGAAGATAGCTTTCAACTCCTCCATAAACCCTCGTTCCTTTTACTCTCTTCGGATATGAAATCGTAACCCTATGCTCTCCTTGATTCACAAAGACAATCGCCGTAATAACAATCAGTGCAAAAGCGATAAATACAGCAAGTGTGTCTACACGAAGAGTTCCATATGCGAGACCGCTTAGAACTGATCCGATGTATGACGGGAATCCGGAAACAATACCGGCAAATATAATAAGTGAAACGCCGTTTCCGAGTTTCTGCTCGTCTATTAGTTCTCCAACCCAAAGGAGAATCATCGCAGTCGCCGTGGCGACCATAATGTTAACCCAAAGCGAAAAGTCTAAGATGGTAAATGACGGAATCACTTGTTGGGAAGCCAAAAGACTCAATATTCCGTACGTCTGAACGAAAGCCAAAGGAATAGTTATGAGTCTGCTTATTTTATTGAATTTTGCTCGTCCGGTTGCTCCTTCCTCATAATATATTTCTTTCAGCTTCGGGAATATCATTGTAAGCAGCTGAAGAATAATGGTAGCCGTTATGTAAGGACTTACTCCCAAGAGTGCGATCGAAACATTACTTAAGGAACCTCCCGAAAAAATATTAAGCAGACCTAAGGAAGCATTAGCATCTAAAAGGTTTTTCAAAACTTCAGTATTCGCTCCGGGAATGGGGATAACTGAAAGTAATCTGAAAAAGAGCAAGAGACCCAGAATAACCAGAATCTTTTTTCTTATTTCGGGAATACGAAAAATTTGCGCTATTTTATTTACCATGCTTACCTCTTAATTTAGGAAGGCGCTGGATCATATCTCGCACAGCCGGCCTGATGCGGTGTCCGGCGCGGGATTTCTGCCCCTTTTGCCCACGGCCCGCCGTACGCCCTCTCTTGCCGCCGCGTCCGATACGCTTAGCGTCTTTATTGGAATGTATAGGTTGTAATTCGTGAAGTTGCATTATTTTGAAGTCTTCAATTGTTTCAAAGCCTCAATGGCAGCCATTGCGTTTGTCAGCTTATTTTTAGTTCCGCCAAGACACTTTGCTGTTATATCCTTAACGCCGGAGAGAAGCATAACGGCTCTAACCGGTCCTCCGGCCATAAGTCCATGTCCTTCTTTTGCCGGACGAAGAAGCACTTGAGCGGCGCTGAACTTCGCTTTGACTTCATGTGGAATCGTTCCGTTTACAATCTTAAACGAAACCAATTTCCTTTTTGCGGCGGTCTTAGCTTTCTGAATTGCCTGCTGAACATCGGCTCCTTTGGCAACGCCAACACCAACCTTTCCTTTTCCGTCTCCCACAACAACCGTTGCTCTAAAACGGAACCTTTTGCCTCCGGCAACAACGCGGGTAACGCGGCGAAGGTCAAGTACTGATTCTTCAAAACCGTCTCTTTCCTTTTCAGGCCCTCTTGATCTGCTTCTCTGATCCCTTCTTGGACCTCGGCTAGCTCCTCCCCCCCCTCTTGCAAAACGGCTATTATTCCTTTGAGGATAGGCGCTTCTAACACCCCGGTTCTCGGGCTGGCTTGTTTTTGCTTCTTCTTGTTTCTTTATTTCCTCCATTTTTATATCTTTATTCCCGAGTTGCGAAGAGACTCCGCCACCGCTTTTACCCGACCATGATATCTGTAGCTTCCCCGATCAAAAACCATTTTTTCAATTCCGGCTTTTTTGGCTTTTTCGGCCATCAAATTTCCAAGAGAAACGGACTTCTCCGTCTTAGTGCCTTTTTCCTTTATCTCTCTGGTAGATCCGGCAAAGACAGTTTTTCCATTTTCATCATCGATTGCCTGCGCAACAATATAACGATTACTGCGGTAAATAGAAAGTCTGGGACGCTCATTAGTTCCAAAAAGCTTCGCGCGCGTCCGCTTAGCTCTTCTTTCTTTATTCTTATTTAACGCCTTAATCTTGTTCATTGTGTCTTTAAATGTTTTATTTCGCGCCTGATCCCACAACCTTCTTGCCGGCCTTTCTCCGAATAACCTCGTCAGTGTACGCAATTCCCGTGCCCTTGTACGGTTCTGGCTTTCTTATCGCTCTAATCTTCGCGGCGAAAGTTCCGACAGCTTCCTTGCTGCGGCCCTTTAACGTAAGAATATTCTTTTCAACTGAAGCGGTAATTCCTTCCGGAAGATCCATCTTAACGGGATGGGAATATCCAACGGTCAAAATAATCGAGCTTCCTTCAATAACGGCGCGATAACCGACCCCTTCTATTTTCAATGATTTTGCAAAATCATTTTCGGCTCCCGCTATGGCATTCTGTGCCAGCGCTCTGGTTGTTCCCCAATTTGCCAAAGTCTGCTTATCATCGCCTTGAGCGGTAAAAACAAGTTCATTTCCTTCTAGATTAGCCGAAATATTTGATAAAATCGGAGAAATCAATTCACCATTCTTTCCGGAAACCTTTAACACCTCGGCTTCTATCGCCACTTTTACGCCCTCCGGAACTATGATGATTTTTTTACCGACTTTAGACATTTTATTTTTACCAGATTTCAAATAAGATCTCTCCTCCGACTTTTTCTTTTTTCGCTTCCTTATCAGTCATTATCCCTTTGGGAGTCGTCAAGAAATACTTTCCGTAACCTTGCTTTGAAGGGTGTATGCTTCGATAGCCCTTATAAACCTTTTGCGACGGCTTGCTCACCAACTTAATGTCGCGAATAACGGGGCTGGCATTTTCCATCTTAATATCGATATCGATTATCTTCTTAACGCTTCTCCCCTTCTTTTCGGCAGAATCAAGATAACCGGCGCGCACAAGCGCTTGTGTTACCTCATAGTCCATTTTTGAAAACGGAACCTTCAGCCGTTTCTTGCCGGCCATTACGGAGTTTCTTATTCTGGTTAAAGTTTGAATATACATTTTCTAAAAATTACCAGGAAGATTTCTTTACTCCCGGGATCATTCCAGAAGAAGCAAGTTCTCTGAAACAAATGCGGCAGAGGCCAAAATCCCTCATAAATCCGTGTTTACGACCGCACTTAAAACATCTGTTGACGGCGCGAGTGCCGAACTTTGGAGTTTTTCTTGATCTTGCTATAACTGATTCTTTAGCCATTGTCTTATTTGTTGACGGTTAATGGTATCCCAATCTGACGATAAAAATCAATGGTAGAATCCTCGCCTCCTTTAACAATGTTCTTTATCTTATTTTTGTCGACTACCATCGTTATTTCTAATCCAAAATTCCATTTTGATTGTTCCGGATTGATTTCCGGAAAAACAGACTGATCTTTGAACCCAATGCTTAAGTTGCCTTTTCCATCAAGGCGAGAAGAAGGAATTCCTCTAAAATCCCTTAAACGCGGAAGAACAACGGATGTTAGTTTTGTCAGAAAATCTTCCTTTCTCCTTCCTCTAAGCGTCGCAGCAATGCCAACAACGTCATTTTGCCTCACTTTGAAACCGGCAATTGATTTCTTTGCCTTTCTTACCGCTGGTTTTTGTCCAACAATGTCGGCAAATTCAGCCATAATGTCGGGAAGGGATTTCTCGTCAAATTGGGCGTTCGTCTGGCGGATACGGCCAAGTCCGGATGAAACAACAACCTTGGATATCGCCTCAAATGTGTTTTTATTTTCTTTCTTCATTTCTTCTAAATTATACTTCCGCATTTCTTGCAGTATCTCTTTTTCTCTTTTCCATCCAATTTCATACCAACTCTTGTCTTCTTTCCGCAAGAAGGACATATAAGCATTACGTTGGATAAAGACAAAGGCGCGGATACTGAAATTATTTGTCCCTTTTCGCCCTCTTTTTTAGGCCTAACCGTTTTTTTAACTTGATTTAGTCCGTGAACGACAAGTTTGTCGGATACCGGATTAATAGACGCTACCTTTCCGGTTTTGCCGCTGTCCTTTCCT
>JAQTRD010000049.1 GCA_028711965.1 Candidatus Colwelliibacteriota bacterium
CGGTCATAAGATGAAGCTTGTAAGGAACGTTCATCCTATCAGCCATATTCATTAAGGCTTTCAGGTGTTTTGGAGAAGAGTGGGTAATTCCGGTTCCAATAAGTCCCACAAAGTTGACCGAACGGTTTGTCTTTTTCGCTTCGTTCATTGACCATGCAATCACCGGGTTTTCAAAAAAAGAACCGTTATCAATTGCCATATCTATCCGCGCTGCGCTCTGATAAACTATCCGGCCCGCTCCGATAGTCAGGTGTCCTATTTCGCTATTGCCTTCTTCCGACCAGGGAAGGCCGACGGCCAGCCCGGAGGCCTGCAATGAGGCCGACGGGAAATTACTTTTGATATATGCGATATTTTTGAGATCGGAAGTATATATCGGATTAGAGCTGTCGTGGCTTCCTATTCCCCAGCCATCAAGGATGATGAGGACCACTTTACCGCGATTTGTATTAGGCATATCTTCTATATTAGTATGTAATTAGTAAAGGCGTATGACAATAAACACCAACATTCAAATTTTATCTTATGATCTATGGAATTGCACTGGCCGCGGTGGGGCTCATCGCGGGTTTTGTGGGAGGGTATGTGTTGAGACAAAGGGCTGCGGCGAGGCAAGCTGACTCGATCGAGCAGAAAATAGCCCGAAAACTCGAAGAATCTGAAAAAGAAGCCAGAGAGGTAGTCAGAAAAGCCGAATCAAAATCGTCGGCTATATTGGACGAAGCTAGAAAAGAAGAAAGAGAGAGAAAGACGGCTATAGAACGGACAGAAGAAAGACTCTTAAAGAGAGAGGAACTTTTAGAGAAAGAGACGGTGGAATTAAGAAGACGATCCGACGAAATCCGTCAGGCGTCAGAACAAAACGCCGCTGAACAGGCTGAAGTGACGAAAATGAAGGAGGCGATCGGCATTGAGTTATCAAAAATTGGGAAACTCACCCCCTCGGAAGCGAAAGAAAAGTTGATGAGAGACGCCGAAGAACAGAATAAGGAGGAACTAACCGACCTGATAACCAAATTGCAGAAAGAGAAGAGGGACGAGGTGGAGAAAAAAAGCCTTGAGATAATAACGACTGCCCTTCAGAGATATTCCCGCTCCCATATATCGGATATAACGACGACTGCTCTTGTCTTACCTTCAGAAGATTTGAAAGGAAAAATCATAGGCCGGGAAGGAAGGAATATCAGGACTTTGGAGAGACTTACAGGAGCGGAGTTTGTGATTGATGAGACGCCGGATACCATATTGATTTCGTCTTTCGACCCGATTCGCAGGGAAATTGCAAAACTTACCCTTGAAAAGCTTATTAAAGATGGAAGAATACAGCCGGCAAAGATAGAAGAAAAAGTTCTTGAGTCTCAAGAAGAGATAGATAAAAGAACCCAGCAAATAGGGGAAGAAGCTGTATATGAAGTGGGAGTTTTAGATCTTCCGAGAGAAATAGTCCATCTTTTAGGCCGATTGTATTTCCGGGCAAGTTACGGACAAAATGTCTTGACTCATTCGATTGAAGTCGCCCATATTGCCGGAATGATAGCCGAAGAACTTGGTATAAACGCCGAAGTGGCAAGAAAAGGCGCTCTTTTGCACGACATAGGAAAGGCAATAGACCACGAAGTTGCCGGAAGCCATGTTGAGTTGGGTATTAAGATCCTGAAGAAATACGGAATTGACGACCGGGTTGTGCAAGCTATGCAATCCCATCATGACGACTATCCCTTTGCGTCGCCGGAAGCTTATGTTGTTGCTACGGCTGACATCATATCCGCGGCGAGGCCTGGAGCAAGAAGAGGAACAATTGAACAGTATGTGAAGCGGTTGGAGGATTTGGAAAAAATCGCTTCCGGATTTTCCGGCGTAAAAATGTCTTATGCTGTTTCTGCCGGCAGGGAGCTGAGAATATTTGTCGTCCCGGAAAAAATAGATGATTTTGGAGCATTGCATTTAGCTAAGGAAATTGCGGGAAAGATTGAGTCGGAGATGAAATATCCGGGAGACATAAAAGTGACTGTTATAAGGGAAGTAAGAGCGGTGGAATATGCCCGCTAGCTTATATTTCGTTTAAAACACACGTCGTTTTTCACTGCGAGAAAAACGCGCTCGCCCTCGGCCTCACTCTTCCCTTACGGGAAGCGGTGGAATATGCCAGATAAGAGTTTTAAATTACCAATCTTCAAATATAGATTGGCGATTACCAGTGATTTATATGGTTATCTTTGACTTTTTAACTTTTACGTGTTCTTTTCTTGGATATTGGGATTTAGAAGCTGATGTTTACCCGATTTTGTCTGGTCGAGGTTGTTGTTATCCCCTTTATTTGCTATTATTTTTGTAAGCTCAAAGGTCGAGCGCAAAGAAAAAGCATCATAAATGAAGAAACAAGATCTTGTTGAAGCCGTAATGACGGCAGCTGAGTTAGAAACAAAGAAGCAAGCCGAGAAGGCTGTTGAAGCTCTCTTTGGTTCTATAGTTAAGGCGATGAGCCGTGGCGAAGATGTCGCCATAACCGGCTTCGGAACCTTTAGGGTCGCGAAGAGAGCCGCAAGAGTCGGCGTCAATCCAAAGACCGGAGAGAAGATAAATATTGCGGCTTCGACAAAGCCCAAATTTAGAGCGGGAAAACTTCTGAAAGAAGCTGTCCTCTAATTAAAACAGTATTTGTCTGTTGTAAATATTACAAAAAGCCCCTTATCCCAGTTGGATAAGGGGCTTTTTATTCTATTTGATTAGTTTCTTAACTGTTCCGCTGATATTTACAAAAATACTATATGCTGACTTTAAATTGACGAGCGCCGCTTCACATAGTTCTCTCGGGGTTGGCGCGGATGACGATTCGTCTTCGCTATCCTTGTCTTCATTGTCTTGTGGATTGAGTATCATATCCTTGGCTTTATTAACCAGTCCCTTCGCGTCAGAAATGTATTTTCCGGCTTCTGTCATTTGTCTCATAAAATAATCTTTTTCAATAAAGTTAGCTTTCTCTAATTTCTTAATATCGGCGTCAATTTTGCTATGTCTCACTTCTGCGTTATCAGCTAATCTATTTGTTTGAAAAGCAAAGACAAAATCCAATATCGGTTCTGTTCCGGAAGTATATGTTTCATCGCGATAGTCTCTAGTTCTTTTAGCGATATCCTTTACGTCGTCAACGGAGACTCCTTCATTTAATTTGTCTCGGAATTCTTTATAAACTGATTCGAATGCGTCCAGGTCGGAAAGATATTGTTTTTTTAAGTCTGTTTCAGTGCTTTCTTCAGAAAAATCGAAAGAATCAAGTTTGTTTCTTAATTCGCTTATTTCCTTTAAGGAGAGCGCCAGCGCGTCGGTGACAACTTTTTTGCGATAAGCGAGATCCTCTTCAGGGGAGAGTTGATTTCCGTTGATATCATCTTTTGCGGTTACAAATTGATTGAGGCTTGAATCAAGATTCTTTACAGCTGACTCAATAGTCGAGGCTTGGACTCGCAGGTTGAATAAGGGGATTATGGCGGCTATCGCTATTATATAAAAAATACGTTTATTCATTATTAAAATATGGCTTGGTCTAAAAGTGAGTCGACTGTGTCATTGCTTGAAGGCGCAATATCAAGGTCCTCGATTTCAGAGGACAATATTGATTCATTGAGATGGGCTGGTCCGTTTCCGGCAACCTCTCCGAGCGCTAGAGAAGTCCTTTTGGCGCTCTTATCGAACGATCCTATTTCTTGCAGAACTATATCTATATCATTTGCGGCGGCCGAAGCCTCATCTTCGACAATCTTAAGGTCAGTTACGGCGACTATCGCCCCTGGCGACTTAATATTACCGATTATTATGGCGAAGATGACAGCTGTCGCCATAACGCCGACACTTATACCTATTTCATATACGAATGATCGGAAAGGACGAATTTCTTGTTTTCTAGGGGTCGTTATAATGGTTGATCTGGAGACGATCGCAAAATCGGCATTTGGAACAATGCCTTTTAATGTTTTAATTTTTGCGATTATTTTATCCATTATCCTCCATTATTTTCCTAATTTTCTCGATAGCTCTATGTTGAATCAGCTTAACTGCTCCTTCCGATTTACCGAGGCTTTCAGATACCTCTTTAATCGAAAGATCTTCCACAAAACGCATAATAACGGTATCTTTCTCTATCTCCTTAAGCTTGTTTATCGCATCGAATATTTTACGGACGTCGTTTTTGATGTCGATTTTTTGTTCAAGGTCAAGATGAGAAGTTATTTCAATAAGATCTTCATCTAAATCGACTGTTGGCTTCGTCCGGCGGTATTTGTCTATAACGACGTTACGCGCTATCCGATAAAGCCAACTGGAAAACGGCAGTCCTTTTTCAGAGTACTTGGAACCGATGCTTGTCCAAGCCTTTAAAAACACTTGGTGGGTTAAGTCTTCGGCTTCCTCACGTTGAGCAACTTTAAGAAGGATGAAGCGATATATCATGGGCATATAATGGTCGTAAAGTTGCCCAAAA
>JAQTRD010000050.1 GCA_028711965.1 Candidatus Colwelliibacteriota bacterium
GCCCCCGCAAGCATAAGTCTGGAAAAGGCGCGCGAATTAGCCTGCGTCATAGGCAGAGCCATAAGCTTTTCGGCAAGCCTTTCCCAATCCTCCGGCGAAAAAGCAAAAAGACAGTGATCGATACCCCTTGTTACGATTGTTCCGCCACTAAGCTTGTTGCGAAACTTCGCCGGTATCGCCACCCTTCCTTTCGCGTCTATATTATGCCTGTATTCGCCGATAAACATTGTTTCAACACTTTTCACCACTTTTCCCCACTTATATTGAATTATATCCCACAAAATCCCACGAAACAAAGATCAATTAAGCCCGTATTTAAAGGGTTTTTGAAATAACAGTTTTACTTATCCACAGGCAATGCAAAATATCCGTATAATTTGACATTTCCGTCTAAAAATGATATAATCCAAGCAGCATAAAAATTAAAAATTTAATGAAGGGAGGCGATCTATTTGGTCGCTGATATTGCATGTAGCTATAACATATATGCAGAGCTTATGAGTTGCCGGGAGATTGGAGAATCCATTCCTCTGCTCAAAAAATACGGAATGTCTATTTCCGTTTCTTTCTCGAAAGAGGAAATGACCCAGGAATACGCTAATCTCTTCCGCAGAATGAACTTTATGGGAGTGCCTTTCTATTTATGGCTTCTTCTGCCGGATAGTGACGGCTACTGGGTAAGTAGATGGAACACTAAAGAGTTCGACTCGCTTATCGACAAGACTCTCATATGGGCCCGCGAGAACGGCTTTTCCATCCCGGGGATAGTCATCGACTTGGAACCGCCTTTCAAGAAGGTTAATAAGAAGAACCTCCATCCAAAAACCTTTGCGGAAGCGCAAGAAAGCCTCCAGATGACGGCAAAGCGGCTTGAAAAAGAAGGAATCAAAACCCTCGCTCCAGTGATGCCTTTCGTCACAAACGAGCTCATCAAGGGGAACACATTCCTTCAAAAAAGGTTTCAGACGCCGATTTCCGGATGGAGAGTCATAAGTCCGATGATGTACACAACCGGATTTGAATCAATGTCCGGCGGAATCATCAAAAGGCGTATGGCGCGCTGGTATGCTTTCCGCGCGTTAAGCGACTTCGTAAAGAAGTTCGGCGCATCGGCCGGAGCTTCTCTCGGGATCATCGGTCCCGGAAAACTCGGAAACGAGATAAGTTATTCGTTTCCGAAGGAGTTGCAAGACGATGTCGGTATGGCGCTCGCAGCGGGAATAACGGAGATATCCGTTTTCAATCTGGCTGGAATGGTTCGCTCTTCTAACCCTGAAGAATGGTTTCGCGCCGTAGTGGAAGCAAAACCGCAAGTACCCCAAAAATCATTGATTGGATCTATTATTTACAGACTAACTAAGATCTTCTAAACCAAAGCCGCAGATTTATCTGCGGCTCTTTTATTACAATTCCCCTTTTTTGATCCTCTTTCTTATCCCTTCAATAACCTTATTGAAATAATAGACATTATGGAAAGAAAGAAGTTCAAGGCCCGTTATTTCGTGGGCGCGAATCAAATGAGAAAGATATCCTTTGGTATGCTCGCGGCAGACAAAGCATCCGCATTCCGGATCAAGAGGTTGTTTTGAAGCTGCTCCGGACAAATATTTCGTCTTCGTTAAATCAACTTTGCCTTTGGAAGTAAACGCGTTTCCATGCCGGGCATAGTGAGTTGGAACCGTACAGTCAAAAGTATCAACACCCGCTTTAACTATCATCTCCATATCTTCCAGATAGCCGACGCCTAAGAGGTGGCGAGGTTTATTCTCGGGAAGCTCTTTTGTAACCCACTCAATCATTTTCACCATTTGCCGCTTGTCGCTTCCGTATTCCCCTCCTATACCGAATCCGTCGAATGGCCGGGAAGCTATAAACTTCGCGCTTTTTATCCGCAAATCCTTGTACCTTCCCCCTTGGGTTATCCCGTAAAGGGCTTGATTGGTTTTTCTGGCCTTAAGGCAGGCATCAGCCCATCTGTGGGTTCTTTCGACTGATTCGGCGGTATATTCTTCCGTTGCCGTGGGAACAGTCGGCTCGTCAAAAGCAAATATGATGTCGGCTCCTATACTCTCCTGTATTTTTATCGATTCCTTCGGACCCATAAAGATCTTTTTTCCGTCCACATAAGAAGTGAATTCCACTCCGTCTTCCGTTATCTTCAAGAGCTTTGGCTGCGATCCTTTCGTTATTATTTCTCCGGAGTCATATTTCATAATCTTGCCTATCCCGTAATCGCGGCCAAATCCTAAGCTCAACACTTGGAATCCCCCGGAATCGGTCATAACCGGCAAATCAATATTTGCAAACTTGTGTATTCCGCCATGGGACTTTACCAGCTTTTCGCCCGGCTTAAGGTGAAGATGGTAAGTGTTGGCTATCAGTAATTGTGTCCCTGTCTCCTTAAGGTCGTCGCTCCGGAGCGTTTTTACTGTCGCTTGCGTAGCTACGGGAACAAAGGCGGGAGTTTTAACTTCCCCGTGAGGAGTTTTAAGAACGCCCAGTCGGGCGTTCGATTTTTTTGATTTTTTTAACAGTTTGAAATCAATCATAAGGATTTAAATGCTTCTTCGAGCGGCGGAACAACTTGCTTCTTTCTGGAAATGACGCTGGCAAAACGCAGAGTATTTCCATCTTCCGCCTGAACACCGAAAGCTTTTTCCATAATATCCTTGTCGGCCGCGAAATATATCAAACTCTTTTCGTTTATGATGTCCGCAACAGCAAAAAGAGCGGCCTCTCTTCCCTCGTTCTTTAATTCGTTAAGGCAGCTTAATATCTCTGCCTTTCTCGCTTCGACTTCCGACATATCGACGACTTCAGCGGCGCTTATGGAAACTTTTCTTCCGCTCATATCGAACTCTTTCATATCCGTTTGAAGAACGTCATTTATTTCCCTGCCGGCTATCGCCGAGTTGGCTTTCTTCATCTCTATTCCGTAAGAAATCATATCGCTTATCCCACAAGCCGCGGAAAGGTTTGCAGCGACATCCCTGTCTTCCTGTGTGGTCGTCGGAGACTTGAAGATAATCGTATCGGATATTATCCCGGACAAGAGAAGTCCGGCCCAAATAGGATTCCCCTTCACTTCATTCGGATACATCTTGGCAATAAGAGTGGATGTCGCCCCAAGCGGCTCTATTCTTATGGGAATTGGAGAAGAGAAAGACATAGAAGCTTTATGGTGATCGATTATCTCGATAACCTCTCCTTTTTCATCAACACGCTGGCTTGGTTCGTTATGATCCACCAAAACAAGCTTCTTCCCTTCGGCAGAAGTCATAATCTCCGGCACGGAAACCTCTAATTTAGAAAGAATAAAATCCGTCTCGGCATTAATCTTCCCTGAAATAGCCGGTTTATATCCCTTTATCCCGGCATAGACTATAGCTGAAACAACGCTGTCCGTGTCTGGGCTCTTGTGTCCGATAACATAAATATCTTCCATAACAATAATTAACTATAAAACAGACTAAATTTCAACTTTGTTAGTTTATCGCAAACTCTAAAATTGTAGGTATTTCGCCCAATAATCGTAGAGCTTCTTTGTCGCAATAATGTCCCTCGCGTTATATTTCGCTATATCAATGAATTTTTTCTCTTTGAATAATGAGCCGACCGCGTCTCCGGAAACACCTTCTTCCTTCGGGCTCTCTATCCCAAAGGCGCGGCACCACATATGCAGACTTCCCTTATTTCTTCCAACTGCGCCATAGAAAGACAGCTGGTCAAAGAGATCTATATGTCTGCCGTCCCTCTGCATAGAAAGATAGCGATTGGACATCAAGTCTCGTGACGGCCGGATTCCCTTTATGGCCGATCTTATCATAAGAAAAGGAACGTCGAATCCCCTGCTGTTGAAACCGATAAAATCGTCGGTAATCATCGCCAGATTCCAAAACTGTTTTAATATTTCCTCTTCGGTCATCGTCTTGTACTTGATACCTCCCTCTTCTGTCTCCGACGGCTCTTCTCCTGGAGCCTGGTAATACACCGCTCCTTTTTCGTTTGAAGCGTCAAGAACTCCAAGCGCTACCACTTCTCCGGTTAAAGGAGAAAGCCCCATCGCGTTTTCAATCGCCAAACGGTTTTCACCGCCCTCAATTTCATCGCCTTCAATCTGCGCCCAAGAAGCCAAAGAAGACTTTGTCTTGTCATCTAATTCGTCAAAGCTTCCCCCAACCGTTTCAATATCGAAAACTATTTTTGCCATAGATTAAATATAAACTTTCGTCAGTAGACTAAC
>JAQTRD010000051.1 GCA_028711965.1 Candidatus Colwelliibacteriota bacterium
TCTAAAAACAGAGAAGAGATAAGATTATTTGAAGTTGGTAAGGTATTTGAATCCCTCGGTAAGGAACATTGGAGTATTGCTTTTGCCTTATCGTCAAAGAAAGATAAATTTTCCTTCAGGATCTTGAAGTGGGCGATTATTGATATTTCTCGGAGAATGGGAATAAAGGGCGTCGCTTTCCGCCAAGATGCGAAAGACTCAGGGAGATTGGATATAGTGACGGGCAGCGCCATGCTTGGCTCTCTAGAAGTACTTAGCAAAGGAATGTCGGCTTTTGCAGAAATGGATTTGGAGAAGATGATGGCTCTTTCGGTAAGCGGAATTAAATATATTCCCGATTCTCCTTATCCCTCAATAGTTAGAGATATCTCTCTTTGGGTTTCGGAAGGAACCTTTGCGGAAGACGTTATGTCCGCGATAAAGGGCGTCAACCCGGAGAACTTATATGACATAGATCTGGCTGATTGTTTTACAAATGGGGATAAGCTTGCGTTACTCTTCCGGCTGACATTCCGCTCTCATAAGAAGACTCTTGTGGATAACGAAGTGGATAAGGAAATGGATAAGATAAGCGAGGCTATTAAATCCGTTAAAGGAGCTGAAATCCGCTGATTTTCAGAGGCTTTTAAGCCCATTTTTACTTGTTTTTTTGGGATTTTAGAGGTATAATCAAGATTGGAAAAATAAGCATAAACCGCCCGGCAAAGGGCGGCTAAAAACCTCTGTCTTTCAAACAAAATGGCTAAAGAAAAAAACGCGCAATCTTCATACTCAGCGAAGGATATTATGGTTCTTGAAGGGCTGGAACCGGTAAGAAAAAGGCCCGGAATGTATATTGGCTCGACAGGCACGGAAGGGCTGCATCATCTTATTTGGGAAATAGTTGATAACTCGATTGACGAGGCGATGGCCGGATATGCTACAACCATAACAGTTGAGCTTTTAGATAAGAAGACGGTTAAAGTAACCGACGATGGACGGGGTATTCCTGTCGATCCCCATCCGCAGACAAAAAAATCCGCGCTTGAAACCATTATGACTGTTCTTCACGCGGGAGGAAAATTCGGCGGAGGAGGATATAAGGTCTCCGGAGGATTGCACGGAGTCGGAGCTTCTGTCGTTAACGCTCTTTCAACCGATCTTCGCGTTGAAGTGCGAAAAGATGGCAGTCTTTACGCGCAGGAATACAAGATAGGACGGCCGACTTCTTTGGTAAAGAAAATCGGTAAGGCGGAAGGAACGGGAACGACAACCGTCTTTTCTCCCGATCCGTCGATTTTTACAGAGATAGAATTTGACCGTAAAAAAATTATGGATCGGATGAGGCAGCAAGCATATCTCACGAGGGGCATTAAGATGACTTTTATCGACCATCGGGATGAAACTCCGTTTTATTACGGATTCAGCTTCTCGGGAGGTATAAAGACGTTTGTTGAATATCTTAACGAAGGAGGAGAAGATATGGTACAGGGAGAGATATTCTACACTAACAAAGACACGGATGCCGGAAATATAGAAGCCGCTTTTGCCTATACCGAAGATATTGAGGTTAAAGAGATGGGTTTTGCGAATAATATCTACACGATTGACGGGGGAACTCATATAACAGGTCTTAGGACGGCGCTTACGAGAACGCTAAACGATTACAGTCGGCAAAATAATTTCCTGAAAGAAAACGAAGACAATCTTACGGGCGACGATGTGCGCGAGGGATTTGTCGGTGTCGTTTCGGTAAAAATCGCGAATCCTCAATTTGAAGGCCAAACGAAGGCGAAGCTTGGCAATCCGGAGTTAAAGAGCGCCGTGGATACGGTCATCTCTGCTTCTTTCAAAGAGTTCTTGGAAAAACACCCGGCTGATGCAAGGCATATTATTGAGAAGTGTCTCTTGGCCGCGAAAGCGCGCAAAGCCGCTAAAGCAGCTAAAGAAACCGTAATGAGAAAAGGGGTCCTTGAAGGCCTCACTCTTCCCGGAAAACTGGCCGATTGTCAGACTAGAAAAGCCGAAGAGGCGGAACTTTATATCGTAGAGGGAGACTCGGCAGGCGGATCAGCCAAGCAGGGAAGGGATCGGAAATTCCAAGCGATACTTCCTCTTCGCGGAAAGATATTGAATGTGGAAAAGGCGCAAGTTCATAAGATGCTTGCGAATAATGAAGTCCGCTCTCTCATTGTTGCCTTAGGAACGGCTATTGCCGATGAGTTTGATATATCGCGTCTTCGTTATGGGAAGATAATTATTATGACCGATGCGGATGTCGATGGAGCGCATATCAGAACGTTGCTTTTGACGCTTTTCTATCGTCATTTCCCGAAGCTTTTCGACGGAGGGCATATATATATCGCCCAACCGCCTCTTTATAAGATTCAATCGGGGAAAAATGTTGCTTACGCCTATTCGGACGCTCAAAAAGAAGGAATAATGAAAGAGATGTCCGGATCTCCATCCATTCAGCGTTATAAGGGATTGGGAGAAATGAATCCGGAACAGCTTTGGGAGACGACTATGAACCCGGAAACGAGGACTCTGCTTGCGGTAAATGTTGAAGATGCTCAAGAAGCCGATAAGATGTTCGATATGCTTATGGGGAGCGAAGTGGAGCCGAGGAAACGCTTCATTCAAGTCCATTCAACTTCCGTTAAAAATCTTGACATTTAAACGCAAAACTTATAGATTTAACCGATAAAATGAAGCCTTTGAACTCATTTACTAAAGGAATTGCCGCCGAGTTTCGTGAAATAAAATGGCCTACTCGGAAAGAAACGATGAGACTAGTTCTCACGGTTCTCGGATTTTCGATAGGAGTATCGATTATGCTCGGAGCGGCTGACTATATATTCCTTCGATTGATGGATGGGTTTATCATTAAATAAATGAAAGAACAAAAGAATAACAACGAGCCCGCAATGCATGAAGAGAAGGAAACAAAGCAGTGGTTTGCTCTTCACACTTATTCCGGTTATGAAGACGCCGTGTCGCGTTATTTAAGGCAGAGAATAGATTCTCTTGGCGTAGACGATCGTATATTTAACGTGATTGTTCCGAAAGCCAAAAAAGTAAAGATCAAAAACGGCAAGAGGACGGAAACGGAAGAAAAAATATATCCCGGATACGTGCTTGTCGAGATGATTATGAGTCCCGATACATGGTACATAGTAAGGAACACTCCTCGCGTTACTGGGTTTGTAGGAGCAGACAGCACGACTCCAACTCCGCTTTCGAAGGAAGAGGTGGATTCCCTTATGATGAAAATGAGGGGAGAAGAAGAAGCCGGGTTTAAAGTCGAGTTCTCCGTTGGAGAGCTTGTAAAGATAGTGGATGGTCCGTTTAAGGACTCTGACGGCAAAATATCCGAAATAGACGAAGCAAAAGGAAGGGTAAAAGTGTTGGTCCCGATATTCGGACGCGACACAGCTGTGGAAATTGACGCCCTGCAGATTCAGAAAGTCTGATTTGCAAAATAATGGAACAAAGGTTAAATTAACGAAACAAAGATATGGCAAAAGCTATAAAAGCGACCCTAAAACTTCAAATACAGGCTGGAAAAGCGAATCCGGCTCCTCCGGTGGGACCTGCTTTGGGACAGCACGGAATAAACATCCAGGATTTCTGTAAGCAGTTTAACGACGAGACGAAAGATATGGGCACGGACATAGTTCCTGCTGAAATCACCGTTTACGAGGATAGGAGCTTTACTTTCAAACTCAAAACTCCTCCCGCCTCGGACATGCTTCGCAAAGCTGCCGGAATCGAAAAAGGATCGGCAATTCCTCATAAGAGTAAGGTTGGAAAGATAACTCAGGAAGATTTGCGCGCTATTGCGGAAAGAAAAATGGCTGACTTGAATGCCAACGACATTGAAGCGGCAAAGAAAGTGATTGCGGGGACGGCGAGATCTATGGGAATAGAAGTGGAGAAATAATTTCCAATTTCTAAATCTCAATTTCCAATTAATGTGGCGCCCTAATAGGGCGCTTTTGGATTACTGTCTTATTTAGGGTTTTGGGTTTGGAAATTTATTGGAAATTAGAAATTAAAGTTTAGGGTTTTAAAGAATAAGTCTATCTTTCAAAGGGCTTTTTTTTCGGTTAAAATAGGGCTACTGATGAAGTATATCCCGACAATCGGGCTTGAGGTCCATATGGAGCTCAATACCGAGACTAAAATGTTTTGCCGCTGTCCTAATGAAAGCGGTGATTTGGAGCCTAACATCAACGTTTGCCCGATATGCCTTGCA
>JAQTRD010000052.1 GCA_028711965.1 Candidatus Colwelliibacteriota bacterium
CGATATCAAGTTTCTAAATTAAAAACTACGTGTTCAGCCTTTGTAATTTATTTAGGATTGAATAAAAAACTCAATTCAATCCCCAAGCATTTCTCAACTTGGTTGTTTTCGTCATATGATATTGAAAATTGTTATTCTCGGTATAACCTGCGTAATCTTTACAAGTTGAATTATTTGCTATGTTCTTTTCCATCTTTAATAGACCCCAGTTTGGCCCCAAAAGGAAAGAGTATAGTTCGTATTTTAATGGGTGCTGAATATGCTGATAAAGAGAAGTGGGAAAACAACAAAGAGAAACTTTTTGAAAAAGTTATTGTTAAACTGCAACCCATTATTCCCGGTATTGAGGAATGTTTAGATGTCAAGGAATTTGCCACCCCATGTTCATTTTATAGATACACTTTAAATAGGAGCGGTTCGATTTTTGGTTGGCAGGCTATCCCTTCGCAGATAGAAAGAATGGTTTTTCCGTATAGGACAAGTATTGAGAATTTATATTTATCTGGGCATTGGGTTACAAATGGTATTGGGCAATGTGGCGTTGCCGGAGTAGCTTTTTCGGGGAAATATACCGCACAAAACATAATACGGAAGAGCTTAACTTAAACGGATGAACCTATTACTTCTTACAAGTATTTTAACTGTAGTTACAAATTGGGGAATTTCTGTTTTTCTATTTTTAAAGGGTAAGGGGAAAATTTCTACGATTCTTTGTGGGTATACCGCTTTAGCTTTAGGAATATGGAGTCTTGCTTGCAGTATTTTCTTCAACATCCCAGAATCAAAATTCAATGTTGCAATTTTGTACTGGAAATTGGGATATATTGGAACAATTTTTATTCCAGTGTTTTATTCCCATTTTATTATTAATTATCTTAATCTTAAGAAGCGAAAATTAATTGTATTCAGCTATTTTTTAGGTATTCTGTTCGTATTTTTTACTTGGTATGATAACTCAAGATTTTTTCTGGGAAATTTTAGATTAGCCTTTAATAGATACTATTGTTCTGATTGGATTCAATTGAAAAATCCGCTATTCATTTTTTTTTACATCTCTTTCTATTGGTTATTACTTTCTTATTCTTTATTCCTATTGATTAAAAATTATCGTAAATCTCGAGGGATAGTTCGTACTCAACATATCTATATCATATTGGCTTCAGTCATTGGTTGGATAGGCGGCGAATTGCAATTTCTACCTTTTTTTAGAATAGACAATTATTTTTTATTTTGTTTTGGATATTTCTTGACTTTAATATATCCGCTTATTCTTGCTTATGGAATGGTTCGATACCGCCTCATGGATATCAATATCGCCGTTACCCGTACCGGTATACTCGTTATTGTTTCCGCGATTGTTCTGGGAATTCCGTTTTTACTTATTGAATGGTTCTATAGAGTATTTTCCAGCTCGCTTGGGCCTGTTTTTTGGACTCTGCCGCTTCTTGGTATCGTGGTTTTCTTGGCATCGGGAGGCCCTTTTGTCTATATCTACCTTGATCGTAAGGCTGAACGCGCGCTTTTGCGCGAACAGCGGCGGTATCAGGATGTCCTTAAACATGCGGCTGTCGGGATGACGCGTATCCGTGATCTCCATAAATTGGTTAATCTTATTGTTCATATTGTTACAAAGACCGTCAAAATCTCTCATTCCGCGATTTACCTGTTTGACCTGAAATCCGAACAGTTCGTTTTGGAGGTGGGCCGGAATATCCCTGAAAACCAGCCGGCTTCCGTAAATAAGAATTCCACGCTTATGATTTGGTTAAAAGAGCATCCGGTGCCGTTTATTTATGAGGAAATCCAGCGCAGGGCGCAGGAAAATCCTCATCTGGTTTATAGGGAAATTGAAGAACAGATGAGAGCGCTTAATGCCGCAGTCATTATTCCGAGCCTGCTGGAAACCAAGATACTGGGGTTTCTTGTCTTGGGTGAAAAATTGTCTAAACAGGTCTATAGCGATTCCGACCTTGAAGTTTTTTTCGTGCTGGCCTCTCAAGCGGCGCTGGCCATTGAGAACGCGCAGTTTATCTTGGAGGCAAAATTCATACAGGAGCAGATCGCGCACACCGAAAAGATGGCTACCATCGGGACCATGGCCGACGGGCTTTCACACCAGATAAACAACCGTTTTCACGCCTTGTCGCTTATTACCGAGGATACGATTGATACTATGAAAAATTTCGGCATTTCTTCCTACGACCGGCCTTTGCAGGATGTTTTTAGCAGGATCAGTTACGCGTTAGGTCGTATCCAGGCTAATGTTCAACAGGGCGGAGAGGTCGTGGAAGGGATGTTGAAATACACCCGTAAAGGCGGACAAGTAACTGAACCGTTGTCTCTGGAGCGGATTATTAACGGTACTTTGGATATGCTTCGTTATAAGGTGAAACTTGATCTTATTGATGTCATCCATGATTTTTCGCAGGATATCCCCCTTATCAAGGGGAATCTCGTGCAGTTGCAGGAGGTTTTTTTCAACCTGATGGACAACGCGTATGATTCCATGATGGAGCGCAAGGCCGCTTTTCAGGAAGAAGGGTACCGCGGGAAGATTATTATTAAGGCGGAAGAATTAACAACCGGTTGTTTACGCGTTACTATCGCAGATAACGGGATGGGCGTGAAGAAAGAAGACCAGAAGAAGCTTTTTACTCCGTTTTTCACCACCAAGATATCTTCCCATAAGGGAACCGGCCTTGGTTTATACGTGATCCGCAGGATAATTGTTGACATGCACGAAGGAGATGTCGGCTTTGAATCGGAGTATAAACGGGGTACCCGGTTTTTAATCGATCTGCCTATTGTAAAATAGCGCGGTGAGATAACCGTGAAATTCTCATTACAAACGGATAAAGTGTGCTATAATTATTTTGCGCAGTGTTCTTTATGATCACGACATCAAGGAGGAAATAATGCCAAGGCTGCTTATTGTTGACGACGAAGCTGATGTGCGGGAATTCGCGGCTAATCTTTTCCGCAGGCGCAATATCGATGTGGATACCGCCGCCAATGGTAAAGACGCGCTGGTTAAAGTTGAAAACATAAAGCCCGAACTTATTCTTCTGGATATCTCGATGGAGGGAATGGACGGTATCGAAGTCCTTGAGCGGGTTAAGCAGATCGACCAAAGTATTAAAGTCATCATGGTGACCGGTAAAAAAGGGGATGAAGATGAGGCTTTTGAACGCTGTAAAAAGGCCGGCGCCCTGGATTATATTCACAAGCCGCTAATACTGGATGAGTTGGAACGCGTAGTAATGAACGTTTTGCATAAAGAAGCATGAGGTAATAAAAAAATCGTATGTTGTCCAGACCGGTGGATTATAAAAAAGAATTGGAGCGGGCCGCCAAGAACATGATCCTGGTGCATGAGCCGGATGTTCTGATCAAGCTTATTGTCCGTATGGTGGTAAGCAAGATGAAGATAAGTCATGCGGCGATCATGCTGCATAAGCAAGACGAAGATATATATGTTTCCACGGTTTCCCGTGGTCCCCTGGGGTTAAAGATGCCGCAGGGATTTATCCGCATGGACCCGAATAATCCTCTGGTGAGTTTATGCCGTGAGGCGAGGAAAACCGGGATACTGAAAAGTGAGGCGGTTGTCTATGAGGATGTAAAGAAAATGTTGAAACGGGGAGACCTGGACAGCCATGCCCGGGATTCATTCGGGACTGTCCTGCGGCAGATGGAGATATTCGAGGCGACCGTATGTATCCCCAGTTTTTTTCATCAGGATTTACTGGCTCTTTTGTTCCTGGGAAAGAAAAAGAATAAACAGGGGTTCCGAAAGGATGAGCTTGATTTTATCGCCGCGCTCGCTTCCGACGTGGCGATGGCTATCCGTAACGCCCAGCTTTTCCAGTCGTTGAAAGAGGAGCTTGAAAAAAAACATCAGTTGTTTTTGCAGACCAGCATCGCTTTGTCGGCGGCTATCGACGCCAAGGATCATTATACCCACAACCATATTGTGCGGGTGACTGATCTTAGCCTGGCTATCGCCCGGAAGATAAGCCAGAAATATAAGATGAGTTTCGATGATAAATTCATGGAAGACCTGAAGATTGCCAGTCTCCTGCATGATATCGGCAAAATAGGCATACCGGAGGCGATATTGAATAAACAGGGCCCGTTGACGCCGCAGGAGCGGGAGAAGATCAAAGAACATCCGCTGATAGGAG
>JAQTRD010000002.1 GCA_028711965.1 Candidatus Colwelliibacteriota bacterium
GAGGAAAACGAAATCCTAGCAGCCCCACGGGGAGAATCTCTCTACTCGCTCCTCGATATTCTCGGAGCTGCGTTCTGAAACCTTGCGGTTCCAGTACCTCCACCACGGGAAAAACTGCTGAGCGGTTTTTCCCGACCCCTTTTTAGTTCGATTCCCCTCTGGATAGATGTTTCAAAAAACATGCCACAAATGCGGCACGTTTTTTAAAAGCAGCCCCACGGGGAATCGAACCCCGATTTTCAGGATGAGAACCTGATGTCCTAACCGTTAGACGATAGGGCCAGACTGACAAAATAATAAGGCACGGCAGGATAAAATTCAAACGGGCTGGTAGTGACGGAAAAGTTTTCGTGCTAGTCTTATTGACGTATGGAGTCTGATAGAAAAATGTCTTTTGGAGGGATTAATTATCGCAACCTAATGAAAGCGCCGAATGCGATTTTTGCCGTGTCTGGCATTATAATTTTAATTTCACTGGTTATTGCAATTTTACTGCCGAGCGAGCGGTTTGTCGTGGCGGCCGGTTTTCTGGGCGATAAGTGGAGCCTTATCGGAATAGTGGGAGTAGCTGCATCTATAGTTCTTGTAAATATGGCTGTTTATCTGACCTCAATTGCAAGGGATAAGATATTTATTTGGATAATTTCAGCTGCCGCTTTGACAGTCTCTTTAGGCGCCCTTATCAAGGTTGCATCGGTTGCTTATTTCTGGTAAGATAGCGCCTATGTTCGCTGTTATTGAAACCGGCGGGAAGCAATACATAACCGAACCGGGAAAGAAAATAAAGATCGAAAAGATTGAAGCGGAAGCTGGCGAGACCGTTTCTTTTGATAAGGTTTTGCTTCGCGATTCCGACGGAAAAGTAGAGATCGGAAGACCGTTCATATCCGGAGACGCGGTGAAGGCGAAAGTCTTAAGCCATGGCCGGAGCGACAAGAAAGTCGTCTTTAAGTTTCACTCCAAGAACAGGTACGATAAGAAAAAGACGCATAGACAGCATTTCACGGAAGTTGAAATAATATAATCAGAATCCGCCTTATCGGCGGATTTTTAAATTTCCAATTTCTAAGTCCCAATATCCAATAAAGTCCCAAACTATAATTTTCAATATTTTGGGCATTTGGTTTTTTATTGGAAATTAGAGCTTGATAATTGGGATTTTTTTAATTTCTCCTTCTTATCGCTTCTCCCAATGTTTCCGGATCGGCGAATTCAACTTCTCCTCCAGCAGGGATGCCTCGTCCTAATTTTGTGATACGGACGGCATAAGAAGAGAGCTCGCTCTCTATGATCCGACTTGCGATATCTCCGAAAGAAGTCGGAGAAAGCGCGATGATGATTTCCTCCGCTTTGCCGCCTGGTGTTGCGGCTAATCTCTTTTTGAGGGAATCAAGCCTGGACTTTTGCATTTCTGTAAGGCCGCCAGCCTTCTTAATGCCGCCTGCCACAAAATAGGTTCCGTCATAATTGCCGGCGTTTTCGATGGATAGTACGTCAGTCTCTTTTTCGACTACCGCGATAACGGATTTTTTTCTTGTCGGATTAGAGCAAATCTCGCAAATATCGGATTCGTTTTCATAAATGAAAAAGCATTGCGGACATATTTTGAGATTACCCAGCCTTTCCGCCGAACGCGCCAAAGAAAAGACTGAATCTTTTGATTTGCCGGCGAGATAAAAGGCGATCCTTATAGCCTGTCTTGGTCCTATCCCGGGAAGTTGCGAGAGAGAGTCGACAAAGCCTTTAATGGGTTCCGGAATCTTCATTGCTGCTGTGTATGGTGTCTATTTCTTCAAAACTAGCCGAATCCTTATTAAACCGGAGAGATACTATTCCCAGTGGTCCGTTTCTGTGTTTGGCGATGTGAATTTCCGTAAGTCCGTCCTGTTCTGGCGGAAGATCTGCCGTATTCTGGTAACGCCATGTCGGATGGAGAAACATCACGACATCGGCATCCTGTTCGATTGAACCGGAGTCTCTTAGGTCGGACAATTTTGGCACTTTATTGTCTCTTTGTTCCACGCCTCTGGATAACTGAGAAAGAGCGAGAATGGGAACCTTTATCTCTCTGGCGATTGTTTTAAGTCCGCGCGATATTTCCGTTATTTGTTGGACGGGGTTGTCCGAATTCTTTCTTGGCTGAATGAGCTGCAGATAATCGACTACGATAAGAGACAAGTTTTTGACTTCAGCTTGGAGTCTTCGAGCCATTCTCCTAATTTCGAGAATATTAGGAGAGGGAGTGTCGTCAATGAATATCGGAGCTCGGGAAAGGCGATCAAAGGCTGATTGCATCATCTCATAGTCAAGCGGATCGCGAATATTTCCCGTGCGCAGTTTCCAAAGACCGACACGCGACTCGGCCGCTACAAGGCGGTCGGTAATTTGTTCCTTACTCATTTCAAGGGAAAAGATGCCGACACCTATATCCGCTCTTACAGCTACATTTCTTGCAATATCGAGCGCCAACGATGTTTTTCCGAAGGAAGGTCTTGCTCCCAAAATAACGAGGTCTGATTTTTGGAGACCGGAGAGAATATTATCAAGTCCCTTAAAACCGGTAGGAACGCCGCGCAACGATCCGTCAAAGTGGCTCATCTTTTCCATCCTTTCAAGAAGAGGAGGTATCTCGTCTTTGAGATGGATGAAGTTTCTTGTGGCTGATTGGTTGGTTATCGAAAAAACTTTCTGTTCGATATTGTCCAAGAGAGCCTCAAGATCATCCGTCTGATCCATCGCGCTTTCGGTTATGTTATTCGACGTGCTTATAAGGTCGCGAAGAATCTTCTTTTCTTTGACTATGGACGCGTAATGGGAAACATTTGCCGAAGAAGGGACAGAATTAATCAGGTCCGTAAGATATCCGGCTCCGCCTATCTGCGTAAGAACATCTCCTTTTTTAAGTTCGGCAGAAACGGTCAAAATATCTATTGGAGCCCGTTTTTCCCATAGAGAGAGCATTAATTCGTAGATTATTCCGTTGCGGCGATCATAGAAATCGTCAGGTAAAAGTACGTCCGCAACCGTTCCGATAGCGTCTTTATCGAGCATAAGGGAACCGAGAACGGATTGCTCGGCTTCCAAGTCCTGTGGCGGAACTCTAAGGTTTTCTTTTTTATTCATTTTTTATCTTCATAGCTGCCGGTCCTTCTGCAGTGTCTTCGATTTTATAACCTGACTCTTCTATTCTTTCCCTTAAAGTATCAGCCAGTCTGAAGTCCTTATCAAGTCTTGCTTTCTCTCTCTTTTTCAACAGGATTTCCACTTTTTTAGGAATGCGTCCGGTTTTGATCTGACTCAGCCCTAATCCGAGTACTTTGTCGAGTTTTCGGATCAGCTTTATTTTGTTTGCAGAGGGGAGTTCGCGGTCTTTAACGATTTCCCACAAAACAGCAAGGCAACCGGGAGTTCCGAGGTCGTCTTCCAAACAATCGCGGAATTTATTTTCGTATTTTACGAGAGTTGTGTTCTCATTGTTATATCTACCCTTTGAATCTCTAGCAGAAGAGAGAATTCTTTCAATTTCACCAATTAGATTATCGAGGCCGTTTTTGGCAGATTCCAAGCTATCCCAAGAAAAATTTAGCTTTGACCGATAATGAGTTGTGAGAACAAGGTAGCGAAACACAATGGGAGAATAGCCCTTCTTTTCGATGTCTCGGAGGGTATAAAAATTGCCGGCTGATTTAGCCATCTTTTTTCCGTCAACCAGGAGATGCTCGGCATGTATCCAAAACCGGGACAGAGGTTTTCCGGTTGCAACCTCCGATTGAGCGATTTCGTTTTCATGATGAGGAAATATGTTATCGACGGCTCCGGTATGAATATCGAAGGAGGGTCCGAGATATTTCATACTCATTGCCGAACATTCGATATGCCATCCCGGACGACCGGGTCCGAAAGGAGATTTCCAAAAAGGTTCGTTCGGTTTGCGCGATTTCCAGAGAACAAAATCGCGCGCGTCATCTTTCTCATATTCATCCGCATCAACTCGCGCTCCCGTTTTGAGATTTTTATGGTCTATCTTCGACAGCTTACCGTAATCTTTAAAAAGCGATATATTGAAATAAACCGATCCATCCTCGCCCTTATAAGCGAGATCACTCTCTAAAATTTCTTGGATAAGAGAAATCATATCCTTTATATGAGCCGTTGCTTTAGGCATTACTTCCGGTTTTTCGATATTCAGTTTGCGCATATCCGCTTTAAAAGCCGTGGTATAAGGAGCGGTTATTTCTCTAATATCCTTTTTTTCGAGATTTGCGCGCTTGATTATCTTATCGTCAATATCCGTGATATTCATTACTTGCCTAACCTTATAGCCGCTGTATTTAAGAGTTCGCCTCAACACGTCCTCGAATATATACGTTCGCAGATTGCCTATATGGGCAAAATCGTATACGGTTGGTCCGCAGGTATAGATGCGGACCATTCTTTTGTCCATTGGGACGAAGTCCTCTTTTTTGCCTGAAAGAGTGTTCCAAAGTTGAAGCATTTAGTTGGATTATAGCACTCGTTTGGCTGCCGATAAACTCCGAATTTGCGCGATTCTCGGCGTATCAGCCGCTTGACACAGATGTTTCTTTATTTAGAATGAACGCTGAAACAACAATCATATGCCGGAAGAAATTAACAACATTTCAAAAGAGTCCGCGGAAGAGAATAAAAACGAGTCCGAAGCCTTTATCGATAACGACGATGCTGAAAAGATAAGACAGGAAAGAGAGGAGTATCTTAACGGATGGAAAAGGGCGAAGGCGGACCTTATTAATTACAAGAAAGAAGAACTTTCGAGGATGAAAGAGATCGCCCGTTTCGCCTCGGAAGACATTATGCGCGACATAATCGTCGTTTTAGACAGCTTTGATTTGAGTATTGCCGCCTTGGCGAGAGAGGAAGAGTCTGCCGCTTACAAGGGCATATATATGATCAGAACCCAACTTGAAGACGTTTTGAAAAAGAGGGGGCTTGAAAGAATGATTGATTCCGTAGGTCATCCTTTTGATCCGTCTATTCATGAAGCGGTGTCGTCAGTAGAATCGGACAAAGAATCCGGAACGGTAATCGATGAAGTCGAGAAAGGGTATTTTCTTCACGGGAAGGTTCTCCGTCCCGCCCGTGTGGTAGTTTCTAAATAGCTTAAATAAACAAACAAATTTATTAACATGCCAAAAATAATAGGTATCGATCTTGGAACAACTAACTCTGCTATGGCTGTCGTGGAAAGCGACGGTAGCCCGCAGATAATAGAAAACAGCGAGGGTAGCCGAACGACACCGTCAATAGCTGCCATAAGCAAAACAAACGAGAGACTCGTCGGCCTTCTTGCAAAGAGACAGTCGGTGACGAATCCTTCAAACACCATTTTTTCCGTTAAGCGCCTAATTGGCCGTAAATGGAATGACTCGGAAGTCCAATCGGATAAAGATTGGCTTCCTTATGAAATCAGACAATCGTCTTCCCAAGGCGTTGAGATAAAGATGGGAGAAAAATGGCATACTCCAGAAGAGATTTCCGCAATGGTTCTTGCGAAGCTTAAAGCGGACGCGGAAATGAGACTGGGAGAAACAATTGAGGAAGCGGTTATCACCGTTCCCGCCTATTTCGGAGACGCCGAACGGCAAGCGACTAAAAATGCGGGAGAGATAGCCGGTTTTAAGGTAAAAAGAATATTGAATGAGCCTACTGCTGCCGCCTTAGCTTACGGACTTAACAAGCAAAAGAACGAAAAGGTTGTAGTCTATGATTTTGGAGGAGGAACTTTCGACATATCCGTCTTGGAAGTCGGCGACGATACGGTGGAAGTCAAGTCGACTGGAGGAGATACTCATTTAGGAGGAGATGATTTTGATAAAAAATTACAGGAGTATGTGGCTTCCGAATATAAACGGACGGAAGGAATAGACATATCAAAAGACCCGCTTGCCATTCAGCGTCTCAAAGAGGCTGTCGAGAGGGCGAAACACGAATTATCTTCATCAATGGAAACAGAAGTTAATCTTCCTTATATAACTTCTGATTCTTCCGGTCCGAAACATCTTTTGATTAAGATTACCAGAGCAAAGTTAGAAGAGCTTGTATCTTCGTTTATCAGCCATGCGGCCGAGCTTACCGAAAAGACTGTTAAAGAAGCCGGATTGAATCTTTCCGATATTGACGAAATCGTGCTTGTCGGAGGACAAACCAGAATGCCGGCAATACAGGAGTCGGTTAAGAAGCTATTCGGCAAAGAGCCACATCGGGGTATTAATCCGGATGAAGTTGTTTCTCTGGGCGCGGCGATTCAAGGAGGAATATTTCAAGGAGATATTAAAGACATTCTTCTTCTTGATGTTACGCCGCTCACTCTCTCCATAGAGACAATGGGAAGAGTGGCAACTCCGATGATTCCTAAAAATACTACTGTTCCCACCGCAAAAACTCAGATATTTTCAACCGCCTCTGACAACCAGACTTCTGTAGAGATACATATCACACAAGGAGAACGACCGCTGGCTTCGGATAATAGAACTCTAGCGAGGTTCTTTTTGGAAGGAATTCCTCCGGCAGGAAGAGGTATTCCGCAGATTGAGGTGTCTTTTGATATAGACGCCAATGGTATTCTAAGCGTTAAAGCCGTGGATAAGGCGACGGGGAAGAGTCAGTCTGTAAGAGTTGAAGCGCAAACAGCTTTAAGCAAAGAGGAAGTGGAGAGACTAAAGAGGGAAGCTGCGGAAAATGCGGATAAGGACAAAGGCATAAAAGAATTAATAGAAATTAAAAATAAAGCTGAAGCTCTTGTTTATACTGCCGAAAAATCACTAAAAGACGCCGGAGAGAAAGTTTCTGCCGAATTAAGAGGAAATATAGAAGCTAAGATGGCTGATCTCAAAGACGCGTTGAAGTCAGAAGATCGTGAAAAAATTGAAAAGAATTTTTCAGATCTTTCAAATGAACTTCAAAAAATAGGCGATTCTCTGTACAATAATAAGGATGGAGAAGAAGGATCGCCTGCGGGAGCTGGCCAGTAATGTCGAAGCGGACTATTCGCCGATCAAGGTCTTACTGATTATTCTATTCACCTTGCTTTCGGCTCTTGCTTTCGGCGTCTTTATCGGACTCGGGATCATAGGAGGTATTGCCGGAGCCGGACTGCTTTTCTTGTCATGCCTCGTAATGCAAGCCTTACTGATTAAGAGCTTATCCCGTTTTGCAATAGGCGCTATTTTTGAATCGGCGGCTCTTATATCGCCAATTATCTTTTTAAAGCCGGGATTTCCCATCCTACCCCTTCTTTTTGCCGCAGTCTTGAATTTTCTCCTTATGGTTTGGGCGCAATTTTCAGCAAGAGACGCTTTAGAAAACGAGCTAAAGGTCAGGTTCATAAAAATATCAAAAGCTGTTCTCCCAAAGTCATTTACCGCCTTTGCCGTCGTCGTGGCGGTAATCTACGGTTTTTCTTTCAAGCCGGAATATTTTTTCTCTCCTTCTTTCATCGACTCAACTATGAATCTTGCTACGCCAATTATTGGATATTTTGTTCCAGATTTTTCTCCCAATATGTCGGCGAGAGAATTTTTAGCAGTGTCTGCAAGACAGAGCCTCGCCAAAAACGGCGTCATAAACTTTAATATTATGCCGGAGAGCATAAGAAATCAGATTATCAACAAGACAGTTGAAGAATCTAAAAATGCTCTCGAAAACAGCTTTGGCTTTTCGATTGACCTCGATAAGCCGTTTTCTGAAAACGCCCGCATTATTTTCACTGAGAAAATAAAAGAAGTAGTCGGTATGATACATCCATATCTGATTTCCGTGGTGGTCAGTTTAGGAGTTTTCTTTTTGGCTAAGGCCGCTAGTTTTATCGTTTATTGGCTTGTAGCCTTCTTTGCTTTCATAATGTACCAGGTTCTTCTCGCTACGGGATTTGCGGAAGTGACACTGCAACAAAGAAGCAGAGAGATAGTAGTTATGAAATAATTTCCAATTGCTGAAATTATTGATTGTTAGACTTGAATCTAGGAACGCAATAAAATATAGTCCGCTGATTGGCGAATTTACGGCCAATAAACTCAATTAAGCATGAAGGATTACTATGAAACGCTTGGCGTCAGTAAAAACGCCTCTGATGAAGAAATAAAGAAGGCTTACAGGCGGCTTGCCCATCAATATCATCCTGATAAGCCCGGAGGAGACGAAAGCCGTTTTAAGGAAATAAACGAGGCTTATCAAGTTTTGTCTAATAAATCGAAAAGGGCCCAATACGATCGGTTTGGTTCGTCTTTTGAAGGCGCGGGTGGAAATCCGTTTGGAGGATTTACAAACGTTAATTTCGATTTCAACGACATCGGGGGGATGGGTTTCGGAGACATATTCGGAAGCATCTTTTCCGATATGGCTCAAGCCACAGCTCGTCCTCGCGATCAGAGAGGATCGGATATGGAATTAAGAATGGAGATATCGCTGGAAGAGGCGGTTTCCGGAAAGAAGGCGCCTGTTAGCGTCAGAACAAGAATATCTTGTGATAAGTGCGCTGGAAAAGGGCACTTTCCCGAAAAAGGATTTACAAAGTGTTCAAAGTGCGGCGGGAAAGGAGAAATCAGAGAGACGAGAAGAACAATTCTTGGCAGTTTTTCTCAAGTGTCGGTATGCGGGGAGTGTCGCGGATCCGGAGAGATACCCAAGTCTGTCTGTTCAAATTGCAAAGGGACGGGAAGAATAATTGGAGACAGAAAGATAGACATTGATATCGTGCCTGGAGTTAGGGAAGGCCAAATTATAAAGATAAAGGAAATGGGCGAAACCGGTGAAAGAGGAGCGACTTCCGGCGATCTCTTTGTGGTTGTGCATATAAGAGAACATTCCGTTTTTGAGCGCAGAGGAGACGATCTTCTTATGGTTAAGAAAGTCCCTATATCTGACATAGTGCTTGGGAAAAAGATTAAAGTTAAGACAATAAAAGGGGAAGAAAAAGAAATAGAAGTGCCTCCGGGAGCAAGTTTGCGCGGGGAATTCAGAATTAAGGGGGGAGGAGCGACATCGAGAGGAGATCTTGTCGTACTTCTAGACGTATCTTCTCCAAAGAAGATTGATAAGGAAACGAAAAAAATACTTGAAGATAAAGGGAGTGAATGGTAATATTTCTACCGTATTGCCTTAAATGATTAGTGTTTCCGCCCGTAACTCAATGGTAGAGTAGCTGCCTTTTAAGCAGTAAGTTGGAGGTTCGAGCCCTCCCGGGCGGACTCGAGTCCGCTCGAGGAGACTCGAACGCCGGACTGATGATTCGCCAGCAGGCGAATCAAAGGAGGAGAGCCGGAGACCGATTTTGAGCGACGGCGAAAAATCGAGTCGATGGCGAGCCCTCCCGGGCGGACTTGCCTTTACCAAGGTTACGGCAGGGCAATCCCGTTTTAATATGCGACAGATATAATTCGAGAAATAATAAACAATCAAATGAAATTCAAAAAACCGCTAATAGCTTTTTCAATTGCAATCTTACTGACTGCATCCGCTCTCTTTGTTTTGCCGCAGACGGCAACGGACATATTTTCCGTTAAGACTCCGGATTTGCTTTTAAATCGATTTTTCCCGTGGAAGCTCGGTCTTGACCTTATAGGGGGAAGCGCGCTTGTTTACGATATTGACCTCACTTCGATTCCGAAGTCGGAACAACAGTCGGTTCTGAATGGACTAAAGGAAGTTATTGAAAAGAGAATCAATCTTTATGGCGTTTCCGAACCGAGAGTTCGCGTTATCGATAAAGGAGAGAGAAAACAGCTTCTTGTGGAAATTGCGGGAGAAAAAGATCTTGGCGCTGCCGCAGAACAAATTGGAGAGACTCCGCTTCTCGATTTTAGGGAAAATTGTTCGGCTACTTCCGAACAAATGATTATTTGTTCCCAAACCGAACTTACAGGACGGTATATAACTCGCGCAGTGGTAAGCACAAGCCAACAGGGAATTGCCAAGCCTGTTGTCAGTATTGAGTTTAACGAAGAAGGAGCGAAACTTTTTGAAGAGATAACGGCAAGGAATGTGGGAAAGCCTTTAGCGATATTTCTCGACAACCAAATTGTTGACGCGCCGATCGTAAACGAAAAAATTATCGGAGGGAAAGCTCAAATTTCCGGACAAGGGATCGATATTGAATCGGCCAATCTTCTGGTTGAGAGATTCAATGCCGGAGCTCTTTCTGCGCCTATAAACCTAATCAACCAGCGGATAGTAAACGCTTCCGCCGCCGATGACTCGTTAAAGAAGATAGTCGTCGCCGGATCTATAGGACTTTTAGCCATGATTATCTTTATGGTTATTTCTTACAGGTCTCTCGGATTTATAGCTTCATTGTCCCTGTTTTTCTACGTGGTATTCACTTTAGCCGTATTTAAAATAACTCCCGGATTTACGATGTCTATGGCCGGAATTACGGGATTCATTCTTTCTGTCGGAGCTTCGGTTGACGCGCTCATCCTTATCTTTGAACGGGCGAAGGAAGAAATGAGGAGGGGAGCTGCCCGCAAGCCGGCAATCGAATCAGGATTTAAGTTTGCATGGTCTTCAATCCGCGATTCAAACATAAACACGATAATAACGTCGGTAATCCTTTATTCGTTTACTTCCAGCTTCGTGAGAGGATTCGCTCTTACTCTTTTAATTGGCATAATTGTCAATCTGGCGGTTACATTCACCGTGACAAAAGGGTTATTGCGATTGTTTGTAAGAGAAAAGACCGCAACAGTAAAATAAAGTAAAAATGAAAGCGAACATAATCAAACATTCCAATTGGTTCCTGTTTTTCTCAGTTCTATTCGTCGCTCTTTCGGTGACGAGCATAATAGTGTTCGGTCTCAAGCCGGGAATAGATTTCAGAAGCGGATCTGCTTGGCAAGTACGCATTCCGGGAGCGGACGAGAGGACTATCAAGAATTTTTTTGAGGCCGATCTTGGATTTTCTGATCCGATTATTTCATATGACAAAGAGAACGATTCTTATTCCGTCATATTTAAAGAAATTTCCGGAGAAGAGCATAAGGCTGCTTTAGACAAGGTTAAAGAAAAGTTTACCGGAGCGGAGGAGCTCGACTTTGGAACAACTTCCCCGTCGGTATCCTCCGAATTAAAACAAAAGGCAATTTGGATAATAGCCTTATCTCTTGCAGTTATGGCAATATATGTCGCTATAGCTTTTAGAAAGGTTTCTTATCCGGTCAAGTCGTATAAATACGGATTAATAACGATTATTGCTTTAGCTCACGATTGCGTGATAGCTGCCGGATTTTTTGCTCTTTTGGGATTCTTGCGCGGAGCAACCATAGACACTAACTTCATAGTGGCCTTACTGACTATCGCCGGTTTTTCTTCGCAAGACACGATTGTGATATTCGACCGGGTCAGAGAGAATCTATTGAACGCAAAAGGGAAAGGTGATCTTCCGGAGATAGTGAACAGAAGCTTGAACGAAGTCTTTAGGCGTTCCTTGAATACATCCGTTTCCGTTATGCTGGTTCTTGCCGCAATTGCCTTATTTGGCCCCCTTTCCGTGAGATATTTTGCAATGACAATGGTTATCGGCCTCTTTTTCGGCACATATTCTTCCCTTTTTGTCGCAAGTCCCTTATTGGTGCTTTGGCATAAGATTGATATGGCCCGAAAAGGGGGAAAAGCTGTAAAATAGGCGAAAACGCTTGATAGTTGACACTTAATTTAAAAAATTGTAAAATTCGTTCCAATGAATCTGAATTCAATTAATTTTAAAGGATTAACCGATAATCTTATTGAGAAAACCGGCCTTGATGAGAGGAGCGGCTTTATTGTCCGTTCCAGATTCGGATTAGAGTCTTCCAAAACGACCACTCTTCAAGAATTGGGAGCCAAGTATAGAATAACTCGCGAAAGGGTTCGTCAGCTCGAAACTCAAGCTGTTCAGGGCATAAGAAGCGTAGCGAAAGACTTGAATGAGGCTGCCGATATTATCGAATCTACCCGCGGATATCTTAATGGAGTAGGAGGCGTGAGGAAGGATGAATTATTGGTAAATGAGCTCCGCCTCTTATCTAAAGCTGAAGAGGACGAATCTGTTTTTGGAAATAGGCTGAGATTTCTGTTTGAAGTTATGGAGTATCCCCGTTTTTCCAATGAAACTGCCGACTTCCACGGATTTTGGTATGACAATGACGAGATATTAGAGAAGCTTTCTTCCATTCACGATCAACTAGTTATAAAGCTTAGAAACGTCGAGGAATTTTCCGATTTATTGCGCGAGGTTATAAAACCGCACGGCATCGGAGAGCCTATGGCTGTTAATCTTTTGGGTGTTTCGAAAAAGATTGGCGTTGGTCCTTATGGAGATATAGGCTTGTCTCATTGGGAAGAGATTAGTCCGAAGACGGTAAGGGCTAAAATATTCCTTCTTCTTAAAAAAGAATCCAGACCGATGCATTTCGCGGAGATTGCCGAGGCTATCGGAAGTCACGCTCCGACTGTCCATAATGAGCTCATTAAGGATCCGCGTTTCGAACTTGTCGGCCGCGGAACGTACTCAATGAAGGGATAAGAAGCATAAAGAACGTAAGAGAAAAATCCGCCGACAAGGCGGATTTTTCGTGAAAGACGTGAAAGACGAGGCTATGCCGATTATCGGGGGTGGATTTCTAATCTGTTGAATTTTCACCACGATATAGCGTAAAATAGTCGTGTGTCTGCCGTATTTGATTCAATCGCGGAATTAATTGGCCGCTTCGCGGTTCCCAGCCTTGTTTTTGCCGAGGCTGTTTTTTGGATTGCAATAACCGTCCTTGTCGGGAAAATTCTGATAGAATTCGTCAAGAATTGGTGGCTCGACACTGTCCGAATGAAATTCATCGGAGACATTAAATGGGTTCTCTTGGAAGTCCGTTTTCCAAAAGGAAACCTTTTTTTCCCGAAATCGATGGAGCAGGTCTTTTCAAGCTTTTACCAGATATACAGCTTTGGCATAAAACCGGAGAAAAAATGGCTGGAAGGACAGATAGAAGAATGGATATCCGCAGAGATGGTAAGCTCAAAGGAAGGGATCCGCTTTTTCATCCGCGTAAACAAGAACTTTAGAAACCTCGTTGAAAAAGCCATATTTGCCCAATATCCGGAGGCGGAAATTATCGAAGCTGACTATGATTATATTAATGATTTTCCGCCGGACTTGCCTAATGAAGAATATGACATTCTTGGAGCGGATATGATTCTTGGAAAGAATACTGCCTATCCCATAAGGACGTACCCTTATTTCTTTGGAGAGAGAAAGTTTGAAGAACAGGAAGTGGACCCGATAGCCGCCCTTGCCGAGGTGATGTCTAACTTAAAAGAAGACGAGAGGATGTGGGTGCAAGTTCTTGTCCGTCCTGACGGCGGAGCGCTTAGCAAGGAGTCTAAGGCTCTCCTTAAAAAATTATCTGACAACAAGGAGGACCCAAAGAAAATGACTGCAACGGAAAGTATCTCCGAATGGGGGACGAACCTAATAAGAGCGCCTTTTGAGACTCCGGTATGGAGCGATGAAAAACCGGTTGAAAAAAAGCCTCTTGCTCCGTATGAGGCGGATACCGTTAGGGCTGTGGCTCAAAAATCAACCAAGTTGGCGTTTCAGACCATGATTCGCATCATTTACATAGACAAGAAAAATGATTTTACGCCGGCAAATTTTGCCGCCGCCTTATCCACTTTCCAGCAGTTCAATACGAGCAATCTTAACTTCCTCCGCCCATCGCCAATAACGTTTACCAAGAAACCGAGGTTCTTTTTTAGAAACTCAAATATTCTTCGCAAGAAGAAAAGGATATACAAGCATTACATAAAGAGAACATTCACTATTTTCACCGGAGTCGAAATGGGAACTCCGGTGGTGGGACATTTTCATCAGCCTGCCGAGCTGTACTATATGAACATAGAAGAATTGGCTACCATATTCCATCCGCCGATAATGAAGGTCGGAGCTCCGGGATTACGCTCTCTTGAAACTAAGAAAGGGGCGCCTCCGGCTAATCTACCAATAGAAGAATAAAAAAATGCAGGATATTAATTTTTTCGGGAAAACCACTTTCCGCAACAAACAGACTCGGTTTGGCATTAAGACCGACGACAGGCGCCGCCATATGTACCTCATCGGAAAGACGGGAGTCGGAAAAACGACTCTTATGGAAAATATGGTTCTTGAAGATATCAAGGCGGGCCGCGGTATCGGACTTGTCGATCCTCACGGTCAATTTGCCGAAAAGATGCTTGATTTCATACCGCCGGAGAGGATAGACGATGTTGTTTATTTTAATCCGGCGGATATGGATCAACCCATAGGGTTTAACCCGCTTGAATCGGTAAGCGGGGAGTTCCGCCATTTAATCGCATCCGGGATGATGGGCGTTTTTAAGAAGATATGGGTAGACGCTTGGTCTGCCAGAATGGAATATATCCTGAATAATACTCTTCTTGCGCTTCTTGAATTTCCGAATTCGACTTTACTTGATGTAATGAAGATGCTTACGGATAAGAGTTTCAGAGAGAAAACGACAGCCGCCCTTCAAGATCCGATGATTAAGAGCTTCTGGGTGAACGAGTTCGGAAAATATACCGACCGATACGCTTCCGAGGCTGTTGCCTCCATTCAAAACAAGATAGGTCAGTTTATCGCCAATCCTTTGATTAGAAACATTATTGGCCAGCCGACTTCATCGATGAATATGAGGGATATTATGGATGGAGAAAAGATATTTATAGCGAATCTGTCTCATGGCAGGATAGGGGAAGATAATTCGGCTCTCTTGGGAGCAATGCTCATCACAAAACTTCAGCAGGCAGCTATGAGTCGAGTAGATGTTCCGGAAGAAGAGAGAAAGGATTTCTTTTTATATATTGATGAGTTCCAGAATTTCTCAACAGATTCCTTTGCCGTAATCCTATCGGAGGCGCGCAAATACAGGCTAGACATCGTGATAGCGCACCAATACATTGAACAATTGAGCGATAGTGTGAAAGCGGCGGTATTTGGAAACGTGGGAACAATGGTAGTCTTTCGGGTTGGGGCAGAAGACGCCGAATTTTTAGAAAAGGAATTCTCTCCGGAGTTTGTCGCTACCGACCTTGTTAATCTCGCGAAGCACAATACATACGTGAAGTTGATGATTGACGGAGTCGCTTCGCGTCCTTTTTCCGCCCAAAACCTTCCTTGGATTACCAAGGCCGAAGGGGAAGAATCGTTTAAAGATCTGATAATAGAGGAAAGCCGAAAGAAATACGGAGTCCCGAAAGTTATGATCGAGAAAAAGATAATAGACCGGTGGGGCGCGGCTGGCGAAGGAGTTGAAGAAAGAATGGGCCGACGAGGAGAACAATCCCTCGAAAGAACACTCAAACCGGAACCGACCAGAGGAGAGCCTCCTCCGCAGGCGACAAAGGAGATGTCTGGCCGGAGCAGGGTCCGCCGGAAGGAATCGGAAAATGACGCGACCTTAAAGCCCAAAAAGAGAACAGTTATGCTTGATGAGCTTAGAGAGGCTTTGGATAAGGCTCTTGGCGCGGATGGAGAGCAAGCCGAGGGTTCGCATAGCGTTTCCTCGACAAGCGAAGAACAGTCTCATAACGACAATGTTGATGACGATTGGGACCCGACGAGGAAATAGTTGTAATAAGAAAAAGTTAAAAATATTTTAGATATGATTTCTTACACGGAATTAAAAAAGGGGATGATTATCCTCTGGAACAATGAAGCTTACGAAGTGGTGGATATAGCTTTCGTTAGAATGCAGCAGCGAAAGGCGGTGGTGCAGAGCAAGATAAAACAATTAAAGACAGGCAAAGTTGTCGACAAGACATGGCAGGCATCCGATAATATAGAGGAGCCTGACTTTGAAAAAAAAGATATTCTGTTTCTTTATACCAATAAGGGAGAATATTGGTTTCAAATTCCCGGAGATCCAAAAAGCCGCTTTATGGTTTCCGAAGATGTCATCGGTTCTGCTGCAAAATACCTCAAACCAAACACGACAGTGAATGCTTTTATGCTTGAAGGAAATCCGATAAAGATAAATCTTCCCGTAAAGATGGACTTTGAGGTGACTGAAGCTCCTCCTGCGCTCAAGGGCAATACTGCTCAAGGAGGAGATAAATCTGCAACGATTGAGACGGGTGCTAAAGTTACCGTGCCGCTTTTCATCAATGAGGGCGACATTATAAGGATTAATACCGAAACAGGGTCTTACTACGAGCGAGTGGAGAAGAGTAAATAGAAATATATAGATTCTTTCTTATAAAAGACGCGGTTCGCGCGCTCCAGCGGCGCACGTCCGCTCGACTCTCGACCGAAAAACTCGCCTCTACGGCGAGACCAATCTTTTTCGATCTGCGAGACGCTTTTTTAAGAAAGAATCTATATAATTTATCGATGGTGGAAAGAAAAAAGAAAAAGGTGTTTGTCGGTCTTTCGGGTGGCGTTGATTCGTCGGTTGCCGCCCTCCTTTTGCGCGACGAGGGATATGAGGTTATAGGCGTCCATATCAAGGGCTATAACATAGACGGATGCGGAGAAGTCGACGCCCTTGACGCTCGTCGCGCGGCCGGCCGAATAGGCATTCCCTTTTTTGTCTGGGATATGGAAGAGGAATACAAAAAGAAGGTTGTGGATTATATGCTTCTCGGTTATCGCCGGGGGGTTACTCCCAATCCGGATGTAATGTGCAATAAGGAAATAAAATTCGGATTATTTCTTGAGAAAGCGCTGGAATACGGAGCCGACTACATTGCCACAGGACACTATGTCCAGCGGATCGAAGATAAGGGAAGGATCCGTCTTTTCGCGGCTGACGACAAAACAAAGGATCAGTCTTATTTCTTATGGACTCTTACTCAGAAAGAGCTGAAGAAATCTCTCTTTCCATTAGGGAGTTTACTGAAAAAGGATGTTAGAAAGATCGCTCTTAAAGCGGGATTGAATACTGCGGCTAAGAGAGATTCCCAGGGAATATGTTTCTTAGGAAAAGTGAATATGAGTGATTTCTTAGGTAAGTTTATCAAGAAAAATCCGGGACCGATAATAACGACTGACGGAGACGTCGTGGGAACTCATAAGGGACTTTCTTTTTATACCATAGGCCAGAGGCATCTTGATGCCGGAGAACTTGACTTCGGAAGAAGGGGGAATGAAGCGGTAAGGCCACATTATGTCGCGAGGAAGGATGAGAAGAATAACGCGCTAATTATCGCCGAAGGAAGCGATAACCCGGCGCTTTTTACGAAAGAAATCGCCTTAAAAAACGCGAATATCCAGTCTGGCAATAAGATTTTTTCCGGTCGCGTTTTAGCCAGAGTTCGGTATCGTCAACCGGTTTCTTCCGCCTTCTTTAAAATATCCGATAAAAGAGGGAAGATTGTTTTCGATAAGCCGCAAAAGTTTGTCGCCTCGGGACAGTCGGCTGTTTTTTACTCGGATGAAGGGGAGATGATAGGGGGAGGAGTGATTATTTAGGCTCTTACTTTTTCTTTTTCAAAAGACGCGGTTCGCGCGCTCCAGCGGCGCGCGCCCGCTCGACTCTCAATGATTTTTCCCTCGGCAACCTCGGGACCTATCAAAAATCATCT
>JAQTRD010000053.1 GCA_028711965.1 Candidatus Colwelliibacteriota bacterium
GGTGCAAAGAAGTGTGAATTAACATTTATATTTAAGCTATCAGACGGTAGTGAATATAAAATTTATCGTCATAGGACAGAAAAAGTTTCCGGTGTAAGTTTTTATAAAAAAGAAGGTAATAATTGGGAAGACGTTACATGCAGAACACCTACTGATACTGATCAGTTAATTGTTAGTGTTTTAGGAATTAATATGACAACTTTTGAAAACACATCTTATTTTAAACAAAATGATCTTATGAATCTTGCCAATGCTACCGCAGAAAAAAGAAAACAAATAATTAGTTCAATGCTAGAGCTTGGTGATTGGAAATTTTATAGAGATTTAGCTAAAAAGAAAAAAGATTCATACGATTCAGAGTTGTCTATTGTTAACAATAAAATTTTGGAATTAGGAAATCCCACAAAAACTTTAGAAGAATTAAAAGAAAATCATAAACAATTATTAGCAGACAAAGAATCTTATGAAAAACAAATAGAAAAAGATAGAAAAGAGTTTGCTGATAAAAAAGAAAAACTATCTAAAATAAATGAGCTTGCTTCTGATAAATCTCAAATAGAAAGAAAATATAATGATGCATATCTTTTTTTACAGGAAACTAAAGATAATCTAAATTTTATAAAAGATTCTATTACGGACGGAAAAAAAGAATTAAATCAGCTAACAGAAAGTATTGATAAAAAGAAAATTCTTGTAGATAAAAAAGTCAAAGAATTGACTGGTTTGATAACAAAGACTCCTGAACCTATTGATCTTGAAAAATATGAAAATGAACAAAACTTGTTAGCAAGCTATAATGTTGCTTTAAAAGAAAATAAAGCTTTTTTGAAAAATTTATTGAAGCCTTTACCGTCTGGAACTATTTGTACAGAATGTAGCACGGTATTAGATGATAAAAAAAGAAAAGAGCTTGATGATAACAAAAAGATTCAAGCCAAAAGCGTGCAATTAGAAATATCAAATTTGGAAAAACTGGTTGTTGATTGTCAAGAAAATATAAATAAAATAGAAAAAGAAATTATAGCCTTTACAACGGCTAAAAATAAAAACTCACAAATTACAACAGAAATAGCAGAATTAAATCGAGATATTAAATCGCATCAAATAACAATAGAAAAAATAAATAACCGATTATCATCTTTAATTGAAAAAAATGAAAAAGCAGAAGAAGCGGCAAATAAAGCGCAAAACAGTTTTGATGAAATAAAAACGTTAAAAGTGTCACTTATGAAAGATGAGTATAGCAATGAGGTGAATCGATTTAACAAAGAATTAAATGTTTTAAATTCAAAAATAAAGCAAGAAGCAGAAGACCTTCAAACTATAAATACAGAGCTTGGTAGAAGTTTTGAAAAAATAAATCAAACAGAAAAGAAAATTGATACCTTAGTGACAGCAATAACAAAAAAAGATGAGCTAGAACATTTTACTATGCTTTATGATTCTGTTATGTTTGCTTTTTCTTCTCGTGGTATTCCTTTTATGATAATAAATTCTGTTCTTGATTCTATTCAGGAAGAAACTAATAAAGTATTAAAATTGTTAAGAAGAAACATGCAAACACAATTTATTATAGATAAAACTAGAGAAAAAGATGGTGAAATTCAAGACACATTAGATATGAAGTTTTTTGTAGATACTAATGAGTGGGATTATAATGACCTTTCTGGTGGTCAACAAGGGTCTGTAGCCTTAGCTTTAAAGTTTGCTATGGCAGTTGTAAGTAGAAAACGATGTGGAGCAGACATTAAATTACTATTGTTAGACGAGGTAGATCAGCCTCTTGATGAAGAAAGTGTTGATGCCTTTTATGAAATATTAAAAGTTTGGTCTCAAGATATGACGATTATGGTAATTACACATAATAGGCAACTAAAAGAAAAACTTGACAGATATATATTGGTAAATAAAAAGAACGGAGTTTCTTCTGCCTGTTGTAGGTAATCATGAAGTTAATAGCAATAAGCGGCAAGTTAAGACACGGAAAAGACACTTTAACACAACTTATTTTAGATGAAGTAAATTTAAAGCAAAAAGACATTTTAATAACAAAAATTGCTTTTGCCGATCCAATAAAAAGAGTTGCAAAATTAATTTATCCCACATTAACAGAGCATGATCTTTGGGGTCCAAGTCAAAATAGAAATAGAATTATAAGCGGATATATAAACCCTAAAAGCGGAGAACCATTAATTGTAAGAGATGTTTTAACTCAAATTGGAGCTTGGGGTAGATCAACAAATGAGGATTGTTGGGTAAATTCAACTTTTGGTATCATTGATAGTATTATAAATTCTAACAAAAACAAAGAACATCTTTTTTTAATTAGCGATTGTAGATTTAAAAATGAGTTAAAAGCAATTAAAGAAAAAGGCGGATATGTAGTGAGAATTATTAGGCCCAGCATTGGATTTACAACATCTGACCCGTCTGAAATAGATTTGGATGATGTTTCATTAGATTCTTTTTCTCATGTTTCTTATAATATTAATATTGAAGATTTAGGAAAAGAAGCTAAATTAATAGCTAATAATGTTTTCATAGAATAGATGAACATATTTGTAAGGACTCATGGCTGTAATTTTACTATCTTTAACGGCATCTGAAAGACAATTAGTCTCTGGAATTCCACAATACGTTTCTATTGTTGCAAATATACCAAGCGTTATATTTTACACTCTGGACGGAACAGAGCCAACAATAGAAAGTTTAGTATATGCTGACTCTATAGAAATGCCTCGTGATAAATCTATTGTTACATTAAAAGCCTTTGCTACAAACGGGGTAGATTCTAGTGCTATATTATCTATTACATATAAGACTGTAATTTCTGGAGCAAGAACATCTCATGCTAGCGTTACGTTTTTAGAACAATCTCAAACGTATACTCAATTAATTGGTGGAACACTTTCTGCGGTCAAAGCAAAATTTAGTAATACTAGTCCTTTATTGGGAGTTGATCTTGCTGGTGTTTCTGATGTTTGGGTTGATGGATATAATTGGCAAGGAGAATTTGGAGTTCGTAAGGCTGATAAGGTTCCCGTTTTTGATGACACTAGAATGTCTGATACTGATTGGCAGGGGAATCGAGGAAGAGGAATTGGCACATTACCACAAAATGATTTAATTTATTTGCCCCCGGATCCAGAAGAAACTTATTTAAATTCAAAAAAGTTTAACCCAAGAGCAATGGTTTTATTTGCCGACTCAAGAGAAGAAACTGATGTGCCTATGATTTTTAGACCGTCTTATTGGGATGTTGATGCTGAAAAGAATAGAACCGTAGCTTTTTATGAATCATTTGCATCAGATGGTAGTCGTCTTATTACTGGATCTTTTATTAGGCAGCATTATAATCAACGAGATAATACTATGACTTATTATTATAGAGACAGCCTTACAAATAGATGGATAATTTCTGTCGAGGCAATGCCAAGACCAGCAACGGATCATCAAAACGACTATTTGATGAGAGTATACACGCCAGCAGAAAGAGGAAGCGGATTTGTGTACCGTTGGATGCTTTTCAAGGGTACATTCGCTATTTAACATGGACGACGATTTTAAAAAAAATAATCCAAGAAATTTACCAGTTTTATCTTATTCAAAATTAAGTACCTTTAAAAGATGTGCTAAATGCTATAAGTTTCAATATATAGATAAACTTCCAAAAATTGACAAACCTTATACGATTTTTGGTAAATTTTGTCATAGTGTGCTTCAATCTTTTCACGAATATTTTTTGCAAAATGAAATTGATAAAAATAAATTTAAGCAGGTTATGACAAAATGCTTTAAAGAGCAAGTAAAAATTTATAAAGAAATGACCAGAGAGCAACTCGATGAGGCTTTTGAATTAATAAAATTATACCTAGGTTATATATTAAATAGTAAAACAGAATTTCCTAATGTAATATCTGTTGAAGAAAAAATCTGGGAGGAGGTAGATGGAAAATTTATATATTATGGGTTTATTGACCGCCTTCAACTTGACTCAGATGGAATCTTTCATGTGGTTGATTATAAAACAACCAAAGATAAAAAATATTTGGTAAAGGATGATGCTCAG
>JAQTRD010000054.1 GCA_028711965.1 Candidatus Colwelliibacteriota bacterium
CACAAATGTTGGAAGCTATAGACTGTCTAATCCTGTTGGTGCCGTTATAAATCCAGGAGTAGAAATACCAATAGGAACAATAGTTTTTGAAACTGATCCAATGGCAATTATCACAATTACTCCAGAAGACATTATAGCAAAGAATTCTTTTGCAGAGCATAATAAAAATACATTAAAAGATATTCAATATAAAATTAAAAATATTATGAGCAGCAGTTTAGCAAATGTTAGTTCAAACAAATACGCTGCCGTGTCAATAAGAATTTATACTCTTAATAATGTTTATAATGGTAATTTAAGACAAGTCGCCGCTTTTGTTGCTGAATATTTAAGAAATCCTGTGCCATATGAAGATTCAGAACCTTTAATGATGCTTGATAAAAATAGAATTATTGGAGGAGATACAGACGATCAATACCTTCCATTTACACATAGGCTTGTAGAGGTTGTTCATAAGCCAAACACAATAACCGATATATCTTTTCCAGCCGTAAGAACTCCGTCTGCAAAAGCAATTGAACTAGCAAAACAAGTTGCAAGTAGACAAAACAGCTTTTTGGGAGACTTGTTTTCACCAACAGATTTAGATGAACAAACAGATGTTAAGTCTAAAGCTCTAAAAAATGCTCTTGTTAGTTGCATTGTAGATGTTTGGGTCGAATATATAAACCCAGATTCTGCTGGAGTAGAAACAAAAATGCCATTTACTACTGATAATATGAATGAAAAACAAAAGAGCACAGTTAAAAACGAAATAGATCCAAGTGGTGTAGATGAATTTTACAATAACATAAAAGAAACAAGTCAAGGATATGAAGTAACTGCAAATGGAGTTACGCAAACAATATCAATAACGCTTGATACTAGCAAGCTAACAGAGAGCCAACCAGAGGACGAAGATGGGTTCTGATTCAGAAAGAGATAGAATAGTTCAAGAAGTAATTCATTATTTAAGCCTTCAACAAGCTGGCGAAGATAAAAGCGAATTATCATCTGATTATGGTAGGCGTCCTCTTAGGTTAGCAAGAGTTGTAAGAAATGATCCGTCTAAAAATCGTGTTATGATTCGATTCTTTGGAACGGATATGTATCAAAGAACGCAACAAATAGAGGCAATTTATCCTGGGTATATGGGAGCGCCAGATGGTACAGGAATTTGGCACGGTCTTAGCGCTGGTGATACTGTTTTAGTTGCAAATACTAATTCTGATAAATTTATCATTTTAAATAAAATAACAAATATAGCTTCTAGTTCTTTAGACCCAGACTCTATTTTAGAAGACATAGGAAATATTGATGCGGTTAAATCTGGTGGTTTTGCAATAAGAACAAGGGTAAAAGATGGTACTGATCCTTGTGAATTGATGACAATTGAAGCTATACCAAATTCTGGAATTTTAATTGGAATGGCTCCCTTTTCATCAATTAAATTTGATTATTTTCCAAATACAAATGATTCAAGCAAATATGATTCAGTTTTCTCTTTAGCAAGCGGACAAAGTTATAAAACAACAGAGGCCGGTTATGTTATAGACGGAATAATATTAAGAAACATTGAACCAAAAGATGAATCAACAATAGACGCAAGAAACCAAGAAAAATGGTATGAATTTTTACAACCAGTCTGTTTAGATCCAACAAGAAATAGAGTTAATAAAACAGAAAATACAACAAGAATAAAAAACCCTCCATTTATTGAAAAAAGAGAAGTTGTTTATGAATTTGCAGAAAGCGCAGTAGTTGAATCTGATTCTTTAGAAACAAAAAAACAAAACCCACAAAGTTTTGAATTAGCTGAAAAAACTTCTATTAATAGGAGATCAAAAAATAGAAGATCAAGAAAAGAAGATGTTTTGAGTTTAAGTCTTGTTTCTCCAAATTATTTAATAGAAAGTATAAAAGGAACTCTTGTTGATACGTTTGGAAATGTTCTTGATTTAAATAGACACAAATTACCAATAGGCAAAAATGAACTTGTAAGCCTAGATGGCACAGATCAAGCGTATAAAAATTTAAGAGAATTACACAGAAAAGGAGTTGCTTTTCATTGGGAGCTTAATGCTAGAAAGGATGTCAATGAGGCTCCAATAGAAACTGGAACAGGCAAATCTTATGCGGAAACAGAAAACACATATACAAGAGAACGTAGACGGTTTTTCTTTGATATTGACAAGGAAGGGCAATTTAAATTAACTGTACCATCTTCTAGCGAAAAAGGCAACATAGCTTTAATTGCTAATTATGAAAATAATTCTACAGTAAACCCAACCGAAGATGATGATGAAAATGCAAACAATTATAATTCTCTTATCTCTCCTGAAGAAGGAAAACAAGACATTTTATTAGATGCTTTTGGAAAAGGTTGTGTATCATTAAAAGGAAGTGAAAAACTAATACCAAAAGATAGAAAAACAGGACAAGCAATTAAACTTGGCACTGTGTTTCATGATATTTCAAAAACTTGTTGTGAGCCCGCTTTTGTTGATCCTGTAGATAAAGATTTGGGAGCCGCTATTTTTGCTGGTCCAGACGGTGACCCAAAAGGAAATATTCTTACAAGCGTTGTAACAACAGAAATAAATATAGATGGTGAAGACGCTAATGCTGGTGGAAGATCTGGAACATTTTTATTTGATGGCATGGTAAATCTTAATATTGGAGCAAATACTGTTGATAGACAATCTATGTGGATTGATACGGAAGGCGGAATCATATCAAGAATAGGAAGAGATAAAAACAATATAAGCATGGCAACACAGCTCGATGGCCATTATTACTTGCAAATTGGCGGAAATACAATTGGAGATGATAAAAGATACCTAAAGGAAGGTTTTGATATAAATGCAAATAGAAACTTTATATTTGAGATAAGACTAATAGATGGCAATAACAATTATCATAGAATAAATATAGATGAAAATGGAATCTTACTTAGAAGCGCTGCAAATATTAGATTAGAAACAAAAGACAATATAATTTTACATGCAGCAAAAGTAATTTCAAATTGTGAGATTGAAGAAAAATATACAACACAATACGATTATGATATATGGAAGAGAGTAAAGATGTTTGGATTGATTTCACGATTGATAGCCTCGACTGATAGTTATGAAAGTCTTGGCTCAGATGGTGGACCAGAAGAATAAATCACAGGTATAATGGCAAGAAGCGGAAAATGTAAAACAAATTTAAATAATTTTGATCTTAGTCCTGGCGTTCCTGGACCATCTATGCCTGGATTCGGTTTAAATATTGCTGTTCCAGGATTAGATATTCCTTTTCCAGAAGGATTTCCAGAAAACATATTAGACCTATTAAATAAATTAAAATTAAAATGGCCAGGCGGAATAGATCTTTCAGCAATGTTAGATCAATTCATGCGACAGTTAAGTCAAATTATATCAAACATTTTAACACAAATATCCGCATTCTTAGCTGTATACAATATTATCATGGCAATCATTCAAATGATTGTTTGTATAATTGAAGTATTATGCGGCTTGATAAGAAAAGCTCCCAAAAAATTAAAAAGATTATTTAGAACATGCTTGCCTCTGTTCATTTCTATATTTCCGTTTTTAGCTCTATTAGCTTTGTTGCTTGCTATCCTTGCTTTAATCTTAGCATTGATTGAATATATAATTGCAATCATACGAAAAATTTGGGACGAATTAAGAAGAAACTATGAAAATCTAAAAAAAGCAACATCTAGAGAGCAAACACCAAGCAAATCAGCAGCTATGATTGCAATTACAAGAAAAATTGCATCAATACTTTGTGTACTAGAAAATATAATGTTGTTATTCCTTGTAATTATGGCTGTAATAGAAATAATCAAAGGAATGTTAAATCGTTCATTTTCTTTGCCTTGTGACGATAGAACTACTTCAAGTGATTGCAATTGTTGTTCGGATTGTTCTGATTTAATAATAAGACCAGAGAACTTAGACCAAAAACCAGGTCAGCTTGTTTACTCTGTGGAAAAACCAACTTTCTTAGGACCAGCAGCAACAGAAACAATTACAATGACAGCTGATTCTTTGGTTGAT
>JAQTRD010000003.1:0-5567 GCA_028711965.1 Candidatus Colwelliibacteriota bacterium
CAGGGAGAAGATGAAGATAAGAATGATGTTTGGGATATTCCGGCCTTCCTAAGGAGAAAGAAAAAATAACCGTTGACACTCTCGCTTATTAGCTGACGATGAAAGAGATTATTTTTGATTCCAAAAGATGCCTTAAATGCGGCCTGTGTTCAAAACTGGATCCTGAGAACTTTGAATTCAGCGGAGAAACGAAGCTTATCGGCGGTAAAAGCGACGACGGAATCGTTTTTAAAAAGAATATTAACGGGGAAGACAAATCTGCGAAACTCGCGGCTGGAAGCTGTCCCGGAGGAGCGATAGAGATAGTAGAATAATTTCCAATTTCTCCCCCTTCGGGGGATCTACCGTAGGAAGACAAATCCCAATTTCCAAAAATTAAAGACAGAGTTTATCTATCTATTCCAAATGGAAGTTTTTTTGCACTTCTTCTATTTTAGCCATTAAAGGAGAATATTCCTCGAAACCGATGCCGTTTTGGATTACCTCTTCCGCCGCGCGGCGCGTTCCTTCTATTATTGAACGATCTTTCAGGGCTATCATTGTCAGATCCGGATTGCCAGTCTGTTCTTCTCCCAGAAAACTTCCGGGACCGCGCAAAAGCAGATCCTTCTCCGCTAACTCGAATCCATTCTTAGCCAAAGCAACCGCCTTTAATCTGGTGATTGCTTCAGGTGATGCGCTTTCCGAAAATAAGAAACAATAGGATTCATACTGTCCGCGCCCCACTCTTCCTTTAAATTGATACAATTGCGCCAGACCGAACCGGTCGGCGTTCTCTACCATCATTATTGTGGCATTCGGAATATCGATACCGACCTCGATAACGGACGTTGATACAAGAATATCGCTTCTTCCTGAGCGGAAATCATCCATTACTGTTCTTTTGTCTTCGGACTTCATCTTCCCGTGAAGCATCGCTATTTTTAAATCGGGAAATACCTCTCTAGAAAGCCTCTTGTATTCTTCTTCTACGGTTTTGGCTTCTTGTTTGGCTATCTCGCCTGATGTTGAAACTATTTCCCTTTCTTCTCCTCCGATTCGCGGACAGACTATAAATACTTGCCTGCTTTTACGAACTTCGTTTCTTATAAACTCGTAAGCTTTTTCTCTCTTGTCCGGAGAGATGACTCTGGTCACAACAGTTTTTCTTTCTTTTGGAAGTTCGTCTATTTTTGAAACCGACAAATCTCCGAACATTGATATGGCAATGGTTCTTGGTATAGGAGTCGCCGACATACTCAAAAAATGCGGAATTGAATTCTTGAGCCCGCTCTTTTTGATGATATGACCTCTCTGACCAACACCGAAACGGTGTTGTTCATCAATAACTACCAGTCCGAGAGAACCGAAGTCGGGAGCAGTCTTGGAACTTGATATCAGCGCCTGCGTTCCGATAATAATTTTTATTTTTGATTTTCGGATATCCTCGGCAATAGTTTTTCTCTTAACTGAAGACTCCAATCCGTCGCCGTAAAAGACAATAGTTTCTTTCCCGGATATGAATGCAATAGGGTATTCCAATTCTCCGAAGAGGGACCGGATTGTAAGATAATGCTGCTTCGCAAGTATTTCAGTGGGCGCCATTATGGCGGTCTGAAACCCTTGCCTCGCGGCTTCCATTGCCGCTATGGCTGCAACAACCGTTTTTCCCGAACCGACATCCCCCTGGAGAAGGCGGCTCATAGGATGTCCTGACCCCATATCCTGCATTATTTCCCATAAGCTTCTCTTTTGGGCAAACGTCAGGGAGAATGGAAGCGATTCAATGAGTTTTTTCGCGAATTCTATATCTGATTCGATTACCGGGCTCTTCATATCCATAAGTCTTTTTTTCTGGATAATTCCGCCGAGCCTTATAAGGAAGAGGTTTTCAAAGGCTGCCCGTCTTTTGGCTCCGTTAGCCTCGGTCATATCATTCGGCATATGGATGCTCTTCAAACTCATATTTATATCAGGCAAGTTTTCGGAGAGAAGCACTTTCTTGGGAATGAATTCCGTCATTGGCTCAACGGACTGCAATACCTTTTTTACGACGTTCCATATGCCTTTTGACGACAAGCCTTTCGTTCTTCTATAGACGGGGATTATGCTAAACACCGTTTTCTCGTCAATTTTTTCGTATGAGGGATTTATTATAAAGAAGCCTCTCTTGCCCATACTCACTTTGCCGGAACCGACAATCTCGTCTCCTTCGCTAAATCCGTATTTTATATAAGGCTGATTGAACCATATAAGGGATATTGATCCGCTCTTATCTCTGACTTTTGCCTCGGTCATAGAAACTCCCCGACGAAACATTCGCCGGCCGAAGATCTTTTCAATCGTCCCTCTAAAAACAGCGTCGTCTCCCGGACGCATCCTTGCAATCGGCTGGGGAGAAGACCAGTCGTCGTATCTTATGGGAGCATGCCTTAGAAGATCACCTACCGTAAAAATGCCCAGATTGGCAAATCTATCGGCCATTTTCTCTCCGACTCCCTTGACGCTTTTTAGCGCATCTTCTTCCTTGAAACGGATTGCCATATACGAATTAATGATAGCTCATAGGCGTTTAAATTGGGACTTCTTCCCGGACCCCTTGTTAAAAAGCGAATTCGGGTGTCTAATATGGGCAGAACATTTTAGTATAGGGAGGGCAACGATATGGTTCCTAAAATCGGAATTGCAACAAAAGAGAAGCTCTTCATGGAACGGATCGAAGAAGCTATTGCCTACGCTGAAAAGGAGCTGCCCGGATCAGAGAAGGAAATCAGGAAATTGATTAAACATTTCCCCATCTTTTCCGACAAAACTGCAACCGGCGGAACGGTAATAGTTCATAAGGATCCCGGAGAGACAAGGATTGGAGAATACGCCATACCCTTCGACGATGTTATGGGCGCACCCATACAGACTCTCGCGCAAATGATCATAATCGCGGCCCGGATGATTAAGAATGAACCGGATGAGGTAGACGGATCATGGACGATTTCCGGATCACCGATTATGACCTATATCGCGGCTGCCGGGGACGATTTTTCAAGTCTTCCGGCCATACCGTGATATTCGGCAAACGACAAAAGGAGTACGCAAGTACTCCTTTATTTTTTATTGAAAGAGATAATTGAATAATGTATATTGGTATAGCCTTTATATTCGCGGATCGCTAGCTCAATTGGCAGAGCAGACGCCTCTTAAGCGTAAGGTTCTGGGTTCGATTCCCAGGCGATCCACAAGAATGAATGCCCCATTATACGGGGTATTCATTTTGTCGTCTGGGAATCGAAGGCCGGACGAATATTTTTCAGCAGAAAAATAAAGGAGGCCGGGCCGGAGACCGAGGCGAGCCGACGGGTGAGCCGAGAGTCGATGGGATTCCCAGGCGATCCACATTATTAAATACTCCGCTTGAGCGGAGTATTTAATAATGTGGAAGCGGGAGAGAACAAGGCCGGGGGTCGGGGCGCGCCGGGAGCGCCCCGTGGCGGAAGTAATGAAACCGAAGGGTTTCATAGAGGAGTTCCGCGAAGTTCCGAGCTTAAGCAAGGGAACGCAGACGGAACGACGACGTGAGATTCCCAAAGAGGCGATCCACAAGAATGAATGCCCCATTATACGGGGTATTCATTTTGTCGCTCTGAGGATCGAACAGAGGTGGGGTCGGGATAGCCTTTTTACCCGTTTGTGTTATTAATTAGATATGCGCCTTTAGCTCAATGGATAGAGCGTCTGGCTTCGAACCAGAAGGTTGCGGGTTCAAGTCCTGCAGGGCGCACATTAAAAAAGCGACCTGCAGGACTTGAACTAAAAAAGGGTCGGAAAAAACCGCTTGGCAGTTTTTTCCGTGGTGGAAGTACTGAAACCGCAAGGTTTCAGAACGAAGCAAGTCTAGAACGAGCGAAGTTGTTCAACTCCTGCAGGGCGCACAAGCGATTTTTATGAAAGACATTGTAGAGAAAATTCCAAAAGAAGTTAGGGAAATCCTTCAAAAGCTGGAAGAGGCGGGGTTTTTAGCATATATAGTTGGTGGAGCTGCGCGCGATATAGTCATTGGAAGAGAACCGAAAGATTGGGACATAACGACTGACGCTGTTCCGGAAGAAATAATATCCGTATTCCCCGATTCCGTTTATGAGAATAAATTCGGTACAGTTGGCGTAAAGACCAGATCGGAGAACAAATCAGTTGCCATAGTCGAAGTAACTACCTTCAGGGTGGAAGGTGGATATTCAGATTTTCGCCATCCCGACAGAGTGGTTTTTGCTAATAAGATTGAAGACGATCTCGGAAGGCGTGATTTTACGATAAATGCCATAGCTGTAAATATTAAAGGCGAGATAGTCGATCCTTATAATGGAAAAGAAGATATTCAAAAAAAGCTGATAAAGGCGGTGGGCGATCCGGATGAGAGGTTTAATGAAGACGCCTTGCGCCTTATAAGGGCCGTAAGATTCGCTGCTGAGCTCGGATTTGATATCGAAGGAGAGACAATGGATGCAATCGTGCGAAAATCGGCTCTTCTCAAAGAAATAGCTATTGAACGGATCAGGGATGAGTTTGTAAAAATCATAATGAGTGTTGGCGCGGGGCCGGCGTGGGGAATTGCAACGCTTAGAACGCTCGGTCTTTTGGAATATGTTGTCCCGGAATTATTGGAAGGAGTGGACGTGGGGCAAAACAAGCATCATATATACACGGTATGGGAGCATAACTTGAGGGCTCTTGATTATGCGGCGAAGGAGAACTGCTCTCTAGAAGTAAGAATCGCCGCTTTATTACACGACGTTGGCAAGCCAAAATCAAAAGCCGGAGAAGGACCAGACTCAACCTTCCATAATCATGAGATAATCGGCGCAAAAATGACGGCAAAAATAATGGAGCGCCTCCATTTTTCTAAAAAGATAAGCGATAAGGTTATTCATCTGGTAAGGCACCATCTTTTTTACTATAACGTCGGCGAGGTAACCGAAGCGGGAGTGCGAAGATTTATTCGACGCGTCGGAGAAGAATACATTGAAGATCTGTTTAAGATAAGAGAAGCCGACCGGATTGGGTCGGGCGTACCGAAAGCTGTTCCTTACAAGACAAGACATCTGCGTTTTATGATGGATAAAGTAAGACGCGATCCGATACTGCCTAAAATGTTGGCGTTAAACGGCAGCGAGATTATGAATGAATTAAAATTGAGTCCGGGACCGAGAGTGGGATATATACTTGCGATTCTTTTGGAAGAGGTTCTTGACGATCCCAAAAAGAACGAGAAAGGCAGCCTACTGAATCGGTCAAAGGAACTGAATGAAGTAAGCGATAAAGAGCTGGCTATTATTGCTGATAAGGCAAAGAGCCGAAAAGAAGAATACGAAGCCGGAGTTGAAGCGGAAATAAAGAAAAGGCATAAAGTTTGAATTGCTTAAAGTTTGTATTATAGTTGTCCTTATCGGGCTGTAGTATACCGGTAGTACGTGCGCTTCGGGTGCGTAAGGACCGAGTTCGATTCTCGGCAGCCCGACAGTTTATTCGATGCTTCTGATATATAATGAATTAGAAAGGCGGAAATCAGACTTATCTGATTAGCCGAGGATCGAACG
>JAQTRD010000003.1:5667-16396 GCA_028711965.1 Candidatus Colwelliibacteriota bacterium
TCTCGGCAGCCCGACAGTTTATTCGATGCTTCTGATATATAATGAATTAGAAAGGCGGAAATCAGACTTATCTGATTAGCCGAGGATCGAACGTTGGAAAAAGTCGATAGGCGAGAGTTGATCTCATACAAAAGCTAAAAATATGATCGAGTTTTATTACAAAGCGGAAAAAGACAAGAAACTGAAAAAGGAAGCCAAGTTTTCTCCTTCCAGCTGGATTTTTGTTGAAAATCCAAGCGAGGATGAAATCCAAAAACTAACCAGCGAATTCAAGCTGGAAGAGGGGCTTATTATGGACGGCATCGACCCACAGGAGGTACCCAGAATGGAGGTCGAGGGAAAAATAATTTACGTTTACGCCAGAGTGCCTTTTAGTGACGGGGAAAGCATTACTACGGTTCCCATTCTTATGACTCTCGGGAAAGATTTCTTCGCCACCGTTTCCAACGTGCCAATTCCGTTCTTGAGGAGAATGGTCAGCGAAGACGGACCGCGTTCGACAGAAAAGATAGAGATGCTTATCAAGGTATTCTCTGAAGTTATCGGATCATATAACGGAGTGCTTACGGATATAAGGCGAGGATCAAGAAGAGCCTTGGCGTCCATCGAGAATGTATCAAATAAGGAAATAGTCCAGCTGATTTCTTTCGAGAATGTAATAAACGATTTTCTCTCGGCCCTTATTCCAATGAGCGCTGTGATGTCGAATCTTCTTTCCGGCAAATTCTTTGATTTGCGAGAAGACGACCATGAACTGGTTGAAGATCTTTTCTTAAGCATAGGGCAGCTTATCGAACTTTCTAAGTCCACTCTCAAAACGGCGGTGAATGTTCGCGAAGCGTATTCAACGATAATGACGAATAACTTGAATAGGGTTATTAAGATACTCACGGCGTTGACTATTGTGCTGACGATTCCAATGCTCATCTCAAGCTTCTTTGGAATGAATGTACCTGTTCCTCTCGCCAAGTCGCCTTACGGTTTTCAGATAATTCTTATAACTTCGGTAGGCATATCCGGTCTTCTTGTGTATATTCTGAATAAGAATAAATGGCTGTAATCGCCAGCCGATTCTATTTAAAGAGTCAGGTAACATAAAGGATATTAATTTTCTATTGATGTTCATAAAGAAAAAGGAAAATTTTGTTTGCGAAAATTGTGGCGAGCAAATTACTGGAGACGGATATACTAACCATTGTCCGAATTGCCTGTGGAGCAAGCATGTTGATATAAGCCCGGGAGATCGCGCTTCTGATTGTTTCGGAGCAATGCGTCCCATCCGAATCGAATTGAAGTCGGGAGAGTTTGTCATTATCCACAAGTGCGACAAATGCGGAGCCGAGAAGAGAAATAAGATGTCTCCGGGGGACAATATGGAAGTGGCGGCAAAAATATGAACAAAAAACCCGCCGACGAGGCGGGTTTTAGATCTGCCAGATCAAGGAACCGGAAAGGTCCTTACTTCTTCTTGGCAGTCTTTTTCTTAGCAGCTTTTTTCTTGGCAGCCATTGTTTTTTTATGAATGAAGTGAGCGACCTTTCTCTTCTAATGTAATTATAACGAATGGCATATGTGAATAACTTTCTGGCATTGGCAAACGAGAACGATGAAACGGTACAGATGTTACCGACCGGCTAAATTGTAGTATAATTCGACAGATGAAAGACGGTAACGGAAACGCTCTATGGCGATATCTGACTAATTTTTGGACAATTGTCCTATATGCGGCGGTGATTATGGACTTTATTACCAATAACGCATATCGGGACCTAATCGGACCTATTGCTGCCATATACATAGCGTCTTTGGCGATATATACCGGAGATAAGGAGTTTGAAAGGTGGAGCCATAACTACGAAAAGAGGCGGCCGGGCGAAATTTTCGTGATAGTGTGGACGGTTCTTATCGTCTTGATATTCATTTTTGATCTGATATTAGCCATGTCGTACAAGATGCCCGATGCGGTGATATCGACGTATATAGCCGTTCTTACAGTTCTTGCGATAACCGGCAAATCAAAATGGACGTATAACCTTAACAAGTCCCGATGACAATAAAAAATTATTCTACTCTCGCTACAAACTCTCTCCGCAAGAAAGCTATGCGGATAATGAGCGCTGGCATAGAGGAAATAAATCCCGAGAAAGTGCTCTCCGGGAAGATATCGCTCCGACAAAATATCCTATTTATAGGAAAGAACAGATTCAATCTCGACGAATACAAGAATATTTATGTTGCGGGCATTGGCAAGGCGTCGTTCCTCGCTTCGTCCTTCTTAGAGAAGACTCTTGGAGAAAATATAACCGACGGGGTTGTAATAGATGTTCGCGGCGGAAAACTAAAAAGGATAAGAAGCTATAAAGGGACTCATCCTCTCCCGACGGAAGCGAATATTCGCGCTACCGAAAAGCTGATAAAGATGCTCGGAAAAGCCCAGAAAGACGACCTTGTTATTACGGTCATATCCGGAGGCGGATCTTCTCTTCTCTGCCAACCGAATAAAATGACTTGCGTGTCGCACCAGCAGATAACCGCTTCACTGTTTTCTAAAGGAGCCGACATTAAGGAAATGAATACTCTTCGCAAGCATATATCGAAAATACACGGTGGCAATCTTGCAAAGCTTGCTTATCCGGCAACGGTGGTGTCTCTTATTTTTTCCGATGTTCCGTTCAATGACCTTTCTATGGTTGCTTCGGGGCCTACGTATCTCGACAAGACGACAAAAGGAGACGCAAAAAAAATAATCTCCAAGTATAATTTGCCGAATATACCTCTTATCGAAACTCCGAAGTCAGCCAAATATTTTAGAAAAGTTTCGAATATTCTTATTTTAAATAACAAGACGGCTCTTAAAGCTATGGAAAAAGAAGCCGCCAAGGAAGGATTTAAGGCTCGAATATGCGCCACCTGCTTGCGGGGAGAAGCCAAGATTGTCGGTAAAAAAATGGCTGACCTGTTAAACAAGGAAGGCAAAGGAGCAGCTCTTATTGCCGGCGGGGAAACTACGGTCATAGTCAAAAAGAAAGGAAAAGGAGGCAGAAATCTAGAAGTTGTTCTGGGATCGCTCAATCACATCAAAGACAATCAGCTTATAATGGCTGTTTCCTCCGACGGGAAAGACCATATTGAGGAAGCGGCCGGAGCGTTAGGGGACGGCGAAATCAAAAAGAAGATGGCCCAAAAAGGATACGATCCGTATTTCTTTTTGGAAGAGAACAGGTCATACGCCTTTTTTAAGGAGCTTGGCGGAGTGGTCGTTACAGGAAAGACGGGAAGTAACGTTTCGGACCTATTCTTGGCTCTGTGGGAATAAAAACAATCTCTGTCACATTGATTTAATGGCCATTCCTGACGATCGTCAGGAATGGCCATTAACTTTTTAGAAGGATAAAAATTAAGTGTGTTTTCCCTTATTCTGATAAGCGGTATAATTAGGGCAATATGCAAAACATTATCTGGTTTAAAGACTTGTCGATTTCCGACGTGCCAAAAGTGGGCGGGAAAAATGCTTCTCTGGGAGAGATGTATAACGCTCTTGTACCGAAGGGGATCAATATACCGAATGGTTTTGCTATAACAGCGGGAGCATACCAGTACTTCCTGAAGGAAGCTGGTCTTGAAAAAAAGATGGCGGCTGTCTTAGAGGGGCTTGATACCCACAATTTGAAAAACCTCCAATCAAAAGGCAAGAAGATAAGGGAAATGATTGTTGCCGCCGAACTGCCGAATGATCTCAAAAGAGAAATATCAGATGCCTACAAGGCATTATCCAAGGAGTTTAAGGTCAAGGCAGTGGACGTTGCCGTAAGAAGCTCGGCGACAGCCGAAGACCTCCCGGGAGCGTCTTTTGCCGGACAGCAAGAGACGTATCTTAATATATCGAGCGACAAGGCCCTGATGGTCGCGGTCAAAAAATGTTTTGCGTCTCTTTTTACCGACAGGGCTATCTCTTACAGGGAAGATAAAGGATTCGATCATTTAAAAACTTATCTCTCAATTGGCGTACAGAAAATGGTTCGTTCAGACAAGGCTAGTTCTGGCGTGGCATTCACTATTGACACGGAAACCGGATTTAAGAACGCGGTTGTCATAAACGGATCTTGGGGATTAGGCGAGCTCATCGTTCAAGGAGAAGTGATACCGGATGAATTCAAAGTATTTAAACCCACTCTTAAGAAAGGATTCAATGCCATAATCGGACGCGAACTGGGAACTAAGGAAATAACAATGATTTATGGCAAGGAAGGAGACGCGGTAAAAACGATTAAAACTTCGACTGCAAAGAGGAACGAATTTGTCCTGACAGATAAAGAAATTTTGACGCTTGCCAAATGGTGCGTTTCCGTTGAGGAACATTACAAAAAGGCAATGGACCTCGAATGGGCCAAGGATGGAGTTTCCGGCAAACTTTATATAGTTCAGGCAAGACCGGAGACGGTTCAATCAAATAGGGAGGAGGGAGTGGTGGAAGACTATGTGATGCATTCCAATTCAGGGAAACTTTTGGCTAAGGGCGCGTCTGTCGGATCTAAAATTGCCGAAGGGAAAGCTAATATAATAAACGACGTAAAAGGCATTCATTCATTCAAGAAAGGAGAAGTCCTTGTCACCAGAATGACCGATCCGGATTGGGAACCGATTATGAAGATCGCTGCCGCAATCGTGACTGATGAAGGAGGCCGCACTTCCCACGCGGCGATTGTATCGCGCGAACTGGGGATCCCTTGCATTGTCGGATCCGGAGACGCTACCAAGCACATCAAGCGGGGGCGCCTTGTGACAGTTGACTGCTCTACGGGAGGAGAAGGGTTTGTATGGGATGGCAAAGCAAAATGGGAGGTCAAGAAATATAAGGTTGACGTCTCTAAGAGGCCGAAGACGAAAGTTATGATGAATATTGGCAGTCCGGACGAGGCCTTTGAAGCGTCTTTCTTGCCGAACGACGGCGTTGGTCTTGCTAGAGAGGAATTTATTATCGCTTCCCGCATAGGCATCCACCCAATGGCGCTTATCGATTTTGCAAAACTGAAAGACAAGAAAACAAAGAGCCGCATAGAGAAGATGACTGTTGGATATAAAAACAAGGCGGACTTCTTCGTGGATAAACTAGCGGAAGGGGTGGGAGCTATCGCCGCCGCCTTTTATCCGAAGCCGGTCATCTTGCGCTTCTCTGACTTCAAGACAAACGAATACGCGACTCTTCTGGGAGGAAAGACTTATGAACCTATCGAGTCAAATCCGATGATAGGCTGGCGAGGAGCATCGCGATATTATGATCCTAAGTTTGAAAAAGCCTTCGGTCTCGAATGCAAGGCGGTTAGAAGAGTCAGAGAAAAATTCGGCTTGAATAATCTTATCGTTATGGTTCCTTTCTGCCGCACGGTGGAAGAAGGGGAAAAAGTTATCGCCAAAATGGCGGAATATGGGCTCGTAAAGGGTAAAGACGGGCTCAAAGTGTATGCGATGTGCGAAATCCCGTCGAATATAATTCTTGCCGAAGAGTTTCTCTCGGTATTCGACGGTATGAGTATCGGATCAAACGACTTGACCCAGCTTACGGTAGGCATTGATCGCGACGCTGGCGCCCTTGCCTTTATCGCTGACGAAAGAAATGAGGCGGTAAAGAAATCTATTGCGTCCGTAATCAAAGTCGCCAATGCCAAGAAAAAATATATTGGCATTTGCGGACAGGCGCCTTCGGATTATGAAGACTTCGCGACATTCTTGGTGGAAGAGGGAATTCACAGCGTTTCCCTTAATCCGGATACGGTTATAAAGACTACGGAGGCGATAATGGAAAAAGAGAGGAAGCTTGGAAAATAAAATGGAAAAAAGATTAGGGTCATTGGATGTTGAATGGCTTTCCAAAGAATTAGCCGCCTATTTTAATCGTTTAAGAGAGTTCATAAGCGATCATGAATGGGTGGATAGAAAATTCAGCATTGATCATATAGGGATTAAGGCTCATGACGAGGCGGACTATAAGGCATGTCTTTTGAGTATTATGCCTATTGCAGATATGGTCTACGAAATTGAGATGAATAATCGCAAGCTGGCGATAATAGTGCTCGCGAGACCTCTGGATAGCGAAGGGGGAGCTATACGCTATATAGAACTTATGGAGCCAAGACCAGAAAAGGTTGGTAAAGATACAGTCGGGCTGGACCACACGGAAATATATGTTTTTGATTTTGAGAAGGTAGCCGGCTTGGCGGAGAAGGCTGGAGAGCCGTATGAATATTACGATAACGGCCACCACAAGGCGCTTGTTTTCAAGATTGGCGAAAAAAACGAAGAAATAAAGCTGTCAGACACTCCAATGGAAAGAGTGATAGAGGAAGAGTTGGCGTCCGGAGAGCTAAAGAAAATAAAGTAATTACTAGAATAAAGAAATATAAATAAAATGCCAGAAACAAGAAACTTAAAAAGAAGAAACATATTTTTTCTTGGGCTAATAGCCTACCTTATGGCCACACTTGTTTCCGCTCCTTTTCAAATAACAGCTCAATGGATAGGTTATAATTCTGCCTATGGATCGGAGCCGACATTATTCCTTTTTCTCCTTAGTATGGCTGGACTTGCGATAGGTCTGTTCACGGCATCCCATTTTGTGAACAAACTGTCTTTGATTAAAGCGTCCGAAACGGGATCAATAGCGCTTATTGTCGCTATATTGCAATTTGTCGTATGGGCGGCACTCTATATTTTTATAGTTGCGGAGACGCGATCTTCTATCGGCGGAGAAATATTTAGCGCATTTATTCTCTCCTTTATTTCATTCTTTCTCTTGAGACTCTTTCTTAGGCAGCGATTAGAATAATTTTTTGCAATTTATTGCTATAATTAACTGATGAAAATAGCTTTTTTTGAAACAGAGCCTTGGGAGGCCGATTATCTTAAATCAAATCTCCCGAATCACGAGCTCTCTTTTTCCGAGGAAAGAATAGATGCCGACCATATGCCGGAGAGTAAGGACGCCGATATCCTTTCCGTATTTACTAACTGCGAAGTCACGGCCCCCGTTATTGGCGCATTCCCGAATCTTAAGTTCATGACAACGAGATCGACCGGGTTTGATCACGTTGACCGCGCAGCCCTTGCTGCGCGCAATATTCCGCTATCGTATGTTCCGTCGTACGGCGAAAATACGGTAGCCGAGTTCGCGTTCGGGCTTTTGCTTACCGTCTCGCGAAAGATATTTCTGTCATACGATCGAATAAGGGAAGAAGGGTCGTTTGATCTCGATGGGCTTCAAGGATTCGACTTGAGAGGAAAAACAATCGGTATTGTGGGAACGGGACGCATCGGAAGGCACATGGCGAAAATTGCAAAAGGATTTGAAATGGAAGTTATCGCCTTTGGCGCTTATCCAAATGACAGTCTGGCCTCCGAATTAGGATTCAGATACGTCTCATTTGAAGAATTACTCAACGCGGCAGACGTTATTTCTTTCCATGTGCCGGAGCTACCGACAACTTTCCATATGATAAATATGGAGAACACCAATCTCATCAAGAGAGGGGCGATAATTATCAATACAGCAAGGGGATCGGTGGTGGAAACTACCGCTCTCGTGAAAGCCTTGAATGAAGGAATACTGGGCGGAGCGGGATTGGACGTCCTTGAAGAGGAAGTGCCGACGAAAGACGAAAAAGAATTCCTTATAAGTGGAAAGACAAGAGGCCACGATCTTTTAACGGTTCTTCAAAATCATCTTTTGATTGATATGCCGAACGTTATAATCACTCCCCATAACGCGTTTAACACGAAGGAAGCGCTCCAAAGGATACTTGATACGACTATTGAGAACATAAACAAGTTCATCGACGGCGCGCCGGTCAATCTCGTTAAATAATGGACAATAGGGAAAAAATAACCGGATTTCTGCGCTCTGCCGTAATAACAGCCGTTATTTTTCTCTTTCTTTCCTTCCTTTTTAAGGGGGTTGTCATAATTCTGTCCGTTTTTATGGCAAAGTTAGGCGACTTTGCCTCGATTGCCGCTGTTATTCTCAATACGGCGGGTGCGGCTTTTTCTGCTTGGGCGTCTGCCCGCATTGCCGTTGCGGGAAGAAAAATGAAGCCAAAAATGTCGGGAATAACGGCTCTATTTTTGGCAATAGTGCTTTCTCTTCTGGAACTTGCATCCGGAATAGGCGGCGACTTCGTGCTTTTGTCAGCGGGGAGAGAAGCTTCTTTCTTATCGAGCGTTCTGCAGGCAATCGGCTTCTTCGCGGTCATATTCCTGATATCAAGATCCGTTTTTAAGAAGAGGGAGGCAGAGCCGGAGAAAGAGAAAGGCACTCCGAAAGAAAAACTTTCCTTCGAAGAATTATTAGGGTTGAAATAGTAGCAGCTGGCAGCTAAACTGCTTTAATAAAAAATAAACATAAAAATGGGAATATTCGATCAATACAAGGCGGCGGCTGATATGATGAAAAATATGAGCCCGGACCAGATGCAAAAAATGATGGAACAGGCGAAGGAAAGCCAGAAGATGCTCGATGATATGATTGAAAAGAAAGTGGAGAAGATGATTAAGGAGAAGGACTTAGTTTCAAGGGAAGAGGTAATGAGGATGATGGAAAGATAGTTCATGTGAAGAAAAGATGATGGCGGCGGCAAATCTATATTTGCCGCCGCTAATGAAATTGCCTTATAATCGTCCTTGTCGGGCCTGTAGTAAAGTGGTATTACACGGCATTCGCATTGCCGGGTCAGGGGTTCGATTCCCCTCAGGTCCACCACTTCGCTCCCTCGAGTACTTGGGAGCTACGCGGTGCGCGCACGGGGAAAAGTCATGTAATATGATAAAATAAGCCGATAGCGCGAAGTGGTGCCCCGCGAAGTTTTAACGAAGTGGGGCAAAAAGTCATGTATTATGTCTATATTTTACAAAGCGAAAATGATGGCAGTCGTTATATAGGCGTCTCTATAGATTTAAAGAGAAGAATTCAGGAATATAATAACGGGGGTACGGATTATTCAAAATCCAAAAGACCATATAAGATAATCTGGTATTCGGCTTTTTATGAAAAGAAGAGAGCTTACGATTTTGAAAAATATCTCAAGTCGAGTTCTGGATATGCATTTACTAAAAAAACATTTAATATAAACACACAAAATATCCATGAAAAAATCAACTTACATATTTAAAAGTTTCATTAGCGCTTTTGGCGTGTTTGCGTACGTATTCGGAGTAACGATGTTGCTATCCAACGCTGAATCCATTTTCGGAAACCAGCAGTCCGAATTTTTCATTCCGGTATTTATGCTTCTGCTTCTTATTGTGTCTGCGACAATTACGGGACTTTTAGTACTAGGAAAGCCGATTCAGCTTTATATTGCCGGGCTCAAAAAAGAAGCTTTGTTTATGCTTTCTGCCACCGTTGGTTGGCTTGTCGTTTTTATCGCTGTGGTTTCCGTAATAATGATTATCGTGTAACTGATGAGAATATTCATTATTTGCAGTAAAAGTTTTTATGATAGAATCCCGGACATCAAGAAAGCGCTGGAAGAAAGAGGTCACTCTATAACCCTTCCGAATTGCTATGATAATCCGCATACGGAAGACGAGTATCGGAATATGGGGACCGACAAGCATGCTGCTTGGAAATCGGAGATGATACGGCACAGCGAAAAAGTCATCGGAGAAAACGATGCCGTACTTGTCTTAAACTTTGATAAAAAAGGAATCGCAAACTATATAGGCGGAGCGACATTCTTGGAAATGTATGACGCTTTTCGATTGAATAAAAAAATATTCATATGGAACGGCATCCCGGAAGGTATGCTTAAAGACGAAATCATCGGGTTCAATCCGGCAGTCATAGATGGAGATATCAGCCTGATTACGTAGAGCCGTAATCATACATTTTATTTTATTAACAGTTTTGTCCGATCGGACAAAACTGTTAATTCTTTGGTTCACTCTTTTTTCTCCCTTCAAGGATCGTTCTTATCTTTTTCCAAAACAGGATTCTTAATCCTAAAAATTCCAGCCCTGCGAAAATGAGCCACGAACCGGGCGTAAAGGGAGTAAGAAGCGCTACAAGCCCCAATATTATCAATATTATACCGATAATCTTCTTAAGCATTTGTTTTTAGACTCCCCACCAACAAGGCGGATCGAACATTTTCCGCTTTTTCTTGTTATAATTCTATCAAATGGAATGGTATTCTCTCCCGGTTAAAGAAATCTCTTCGGTTGCCGGTACTGATTTTATATCAGGCCTTTCCGAATCGGAAGCCCGAAAGAGAGCCAAAGAATATGGCTTAAACGAGATTCCGCGTCCAAGGCCGTTTACCCGCCTGCAGACTCTCATCTCCCAATTTCAAAGCCCCCTCATTCTTATTTTAGTCGGCGCCGGATTTGTGACCGTTTATCTTCGGGATTTTTCCGACACGGCGATAATTGCCGCGACGGTCGCGATAAACGTCGCGTTCGGCTATTTTCAGGAAAGAAAAACATCAAATATTCTCGAAGCGCTCTATAGGGTCGTACAGGCGAAAGCCCTGGTAAAGAGAGATGGAGGAGAGAAAGAGATATCGCAGGAAGCGATTGTTCCCGGAGACGTTGTTATACTCAAAGCCGGAGCGAAAGCGCCCGCGGACGGACGGCTGATATACGCGAACGACCTCAAGATAAACGAGTCGGCCCTTACGGGAGAGTGGCTTCCTGTCGATAAAGATACTCGTCCAGCGCGTCCCGATTCTCCCGTGGCAGA
>JAQTRD010000055.1 GCA_028711965.1 Candidatus Colwelliibacteriota bacterium
GCCTTGCTAAAGGGATATATGATCCTGAATCAGAAGAAAAACCTGTTAATCAGTTTGCTCCTGACGCGTCTGTAACTGGGCATGACGTGTCAACTACCGGGCTTATCAACGCTTATAAAGAGATGGTTAAAAATTCAAAGAGCGATAATAACGACGGCGGAGAAGGGTTCGATGTTGATAAAGGGGCGAGGTTATATGCTGTTGATTTTGACGAAACTCTGGCTAAAAGCGGGGAGAATGTCCGGGTTACACAGGCAACGTTCGATGAATTAATGAAGAGAATAAAAGCCGGCAGGTCCCATTGGTTGACCACGGTTGTTTTTGTGCTTGGAGAACCGCTAAAAGACGGCGGAGAAAGGTTTGTAATTGCCGTTGATTTGGGAGGAACCAAGGTCGCATCCGCAGTCGTCAATGCCGCGGGAAAAATCATAGAAGATACTTTTTCTGAAGTTCCTACTGAAGCAGATAAAGGTAAAGATATAATTATCGAAAATATTTTTAAACAGATCAAGAGAACGATTGAATCAAGTAGAATAAGTTTTTCACAAGTAGAAGCTGTCGCAATTTCCTCTCCTGGGCCATTAGATCCGGTTGAAGGTATAATCAAAAATGCCAGAAACCTGTCGGGTTTTGTGAATTTGCCTCTTAAAAAGATACTTGAAGATAAGTTGTTAGAGGCTTACAAGAAAAATGTGCCGGTTTTTGTACAACACGATGCGGCATCCGCCGCATTAGGCGAAGCATTATTAGGGGCCGGACAGCATCTTCGCGATTTTCATTTTATGACCATCAGTACGGGCATTAGTTCCGGGATAATCCGTAACCGCGGGATATTTTATGGCAAAGACGGCAAACATTTTGATATCGGAGAAACCGGTTTCTTGAAAGGTCTTGATCCTGAAAGACCCGATCTGAATATTATGAACCTGGCTTCCGGCTTGGCAATTGCACGAGATGCGCAAGAATCGGTTCGAAACGGCGCCAAAAACAATTTAATCGCATTTGCTGATGGTAATAATGTTCAGAATATCAGCGCTAAGACGGTGGCTATGGCTGCGAAAGCAGGGGACAAAGCGGCGCAAGATATAATTCGCAGAGCAGCAAAATTAGTCGGATTAAGGATAGTCAAGATTATAGAAGAAGATGATGAGAAAAACTTTGTTTTGGGCGGCGGCATTGTAAAAATAGGAGGTTTGTTTATTAATACAATTCGAGAAACGATTAGAGAGAATAAACCAGAGTTTGATGTGAATAATGTGCGTATTGCCACGCTTGGGGCTCGAGCTGGTTTACTTGGAGTTGCATTTGTAACCCCGGGATTTTTGACGGATGATGTCCGCAAAGCCGGTGCAACTGGGGACACGGATTCAATCAGGCATAATCTTATGTATGATGATCTGCCGAGGCTCGACGATTTTTTCAAAACATATCTGAACGGGAAGAGATATTCCATTTATTCTGATCGTTTTATTCACGACTTAGCCGAAAGGATTATCAGAGAAAGTAGGGGTAGTAAGCTTTACGTTGTCGCGATAGACGGTAATTCCGGCGCGTATAAGACACAAACTGCACAAAAGCTCAAAGAATTCATTGAGGGCCACAATATTCCTGTCCAGGTGATCAACAGGGACAAGTTTATAGACTCCAGAGGCAGCAGATACGCTAAAATTGATACCGTTTTGAACCAGTGGCCGGAGGTCTTGGATGAAGAGACAATATATCTTCCCCCAGCCAGAAAGGCAAAGTTTGTCCGTGAAGTGCTGAAAACGATAAAGGATTTTAAGGAAGGTAACGTTCCATCCAGTGCATATCATATCGATGAGTTATATGACCGCGAAAATGAAGGTAATCTTACCGCTAAAGAAACTATTACGTTTACAGAAAAAGGCGTAGTTATCGTAGAAGGGAACTACCTTTTGAAACGAGAGTGGCAAGATTATTTTGATTTCCGTATTCTTATGTTGTCTCGGCCGTCTTATGGAATAGGAAAAAGAATCGAGAGGGATAACTTTACTAAGGATGAACAAGTGGCAAAAATGTTTTTGAAGGTCAACACGCCGTCGTTCTTCCAGTATCTCCAGGATGAAACCCCCGAAACCGATCTGGTCATCGCTATTCTTGGTGAATCAATTTCTTCTGAAAGTAATGAACCTCAATCTAAAGCGAATACAACCGACGGCGGGGAAAAGGCGGAGACAGAAGATTCCGGAGAAAAAATCTTCTTTGGCAAGAAGGTGAGAGAGTTGGAATCCATTGCGCGAAAGAAGTATATAAAGGAACCAGATAAGAAGAAAGAATTAGCAGAACTCGAAAAATTGGAAGCGTATGATCCCAGAAATGCCGCACATATACAGAATGCCTATGAAATAGTGAGGAGAACAGAGGCTTTGGCGGAAGATGCGGATAGGAAGTCCGTGGAAAAGCGCCTGGAAGCAATCCGGGAACTTAAAGATATCGGCTTAGAGAATATTAGAGCTTGTGATTCCCGGCTTAATCTAGAGGGGTTCATTGATTTTCACGTTCATAGTTCCAGGAGCGACGGAAATTATCCTCCTGCATATGTGGTGTATCTTGCCTGGAAGGCGGGGATGAAGGCCGTAAGCGTGGTAGATCATAACACCTTCCGTCATTTCGAGGAAGCGGTGAAGGCAGGTGAAATCTTGGGGATAAAGGTCATTCCGGGAGTAGAATTAAATGTTTCCGGCAAATTTTATGAAGGAAAACGAAGGTTTGAATCTATGCATATTCTGGTTTATTTCCCGTATGGGGAGGAGATAACGGGAAGAGAGAATGGAACAGCTTTCCTGGAGTGGTTGAAAAAAGTCGAAAAAAGCAAGTTTTCCCCAGAGGCTGAGAAACGTGGATTATTGAATAACATGGAACAGGAATTCTTGCGGCAGAGGTTTAACAAGAGTAACTTGGCTAAAACAGGAAGATGGGAGATAAGCCTGTCTGACACGTCCGGAAAGGTCCCGGATCATCCGAACTGGAGTCATCCGGCAGAAGTACTCTATAAAAAATATAATTTTGAAGGTTTAGAATTTAGCACAGTTAAAAAACAATATTTTGATGATAATGAGTATGAAGGAGAGAAACTTCGCAAGTCTGCTGAATTTTGGAAAAAGAACATAGTAACTGATAGTTTTACCAAAGATGCCTTGGAAGATTTAGGCAATGAGTTTCCTCACGCATTTGGGATTGATATAGGCAGATTTATCTCTTTGGTGAAAGAAGTTCACGGGATAGCCGTTCTGGCTCATCCGATGGAAAGCAGGAACTATTGGGACAAAGATAGAGAGTATAAAAAAGCGGTTGTTAGTGATAAAACAGCTATGCTTAAAGAAGTATTTAAGGCAAAAGACGAGAAGTATCCGGAATTTAAGGATATTTTTTGGGGAATCGAGGCCTACAGTTCAAAACATAGTCAAGAGGAAATGGCGGGATTTAAAGGGCTTGCCGATTATCTTAAGGACTTCTATGGGAAGTCATTGTTTATTGTGACCATAGGCAGTGACGCCCATTATAACAGTGATAAGGCGGAGAAAGCCGAGGAGATGGGGAATGGGAGGCACGGTAATTTAAGAGCTATTCAGCCTCAAGAAGCCGCCGTTGCGCTGGAGACCATGATGAAGATAGCGGCGCTTGACGGTGGCAACGGGATCAGCGAGGAGTATCGGAAGATCAACGCAAAGAAAGACGGCGGGGAAGAAACTTTAATCACTGTTTTACCGGCAGGATTGATCCCGGATAGAGGGGTTGAAGCGATCGCATGCCTGAAAGGTGTCACCGTAAAACCCCCAATAACGTCATACGGTGATTTTTACCGTATTGGCGGAAGGGTGGTGGATGTCTTTCGTCAGAAAGACAGCCTAATAGTGATCAAACGGTTCAACTCCTATCTGTCAGACATTCAATGG
>JAQTRD010000056.1 GCA_028711965.1 Candidatus Colwelliibacteriota bacterium
ATTATCTTTCCTCCGGGGCCGATTACCTCGCCGATCCTCGCGGGATCAATGTTAAATGTAATGACCCGAGGAGCGAGCTCGGAGAGTTCCGGCCGCGGTTCAGGGAGAACTGAAGTTATCACGCCCAATATTTCAAGACGGGCTTTCTTTGCTTGATTAAGGCCTTCAAGCAGAACCGAAGGCAAGACACCGTCAATTTTCACGTCCATTTGGATGGCATTTACGCCGTCTTTTGTTCCTGCAACTTTAAAATCCATATCGCCATGATGATCTTCCGGTCCTTGAATATCGGTCAGTATCTTGTACTTGCCGTCCGGCGAAGACATAAGTCCCATAGCAATTCCGGCAACGGGCTTCTTTATCGGAACGCCGGCATCCATAAGCGCAAGGCACGAGGCGCAGACTGTCGCCATCGAAGACGAACCGTTAGAAGACATTATCTCCGAGACCACGCGGACAACGTAAGGAAAATCTTTTTCATCAGGCATAACGGCGCGAACGGTCTTTTCCGCCAGAGCGCCATGTCCGATATCCCGCCGCCCGGGTCCCCTGTATGATTTCGCTTCCCCAACCGAATATCCGGGAAAATTATAATGAAGCATAAATCTCTGCTTGCCTGTCGTCTCAATCGTCTCGATTATCTTCTCTGATCCGGGAGCGGCAAGGGTTGCCGTAGCCAACGATTGGGTGTTTCCACGGACAAAAAGCGCCGATCCGTGAGTTCTAGGCAATATACCGACTTCGGCATAGAGATCCCTTATCTCATCCAGTTTTCTGCCGTCTGGACGGCGATCGCGTTCGATTATTTCGCGGTGCGTTATCTCGTCGAGCTCCTGATCAAATATCCCCTGAACCATCGCAAGTTCCTCTTCGGAAAATTCTTTTCCGGATAAGAACGCAATAAGGTTCTTCTTAAGATCGTATAGGCCGGCATCCCTTTCTTTCTTATCGCTCACAAAAACCGCCTTCTCTAATTTATCCGAAAGATATTCTTTGGCGTCGGAGACTAATTTTTCCGGCGGGTTCTTTAGAACGATCTCGGCTTTCGGCTTGCCGGCTTCGGAGACCATCTTCTTTTGAAATTCCACTAAACGATCTATCTCTCCAAGAGACTTTTTATAAGCGTCGATTACTTCCTTTTCGTCGGCTTCCATTCCTTCAAGCTCAATCATATTAAGCTTTCCTCCGACGCCGGACACAAAGCTTGCAAACTTTTTCTCCGCGGCTCTTTCGGTGAGTTCTTTTATCGTCGGATTAAAAACGATGTCAGAGCCGAACTTGGCGACGGAAATACCCGCTACCGGCCCTCCCCAAGGAATATCGGATATCGCAAGGGCGGCAGAAGCAGCCATCATAGCCGGAAAGTCAGGGTCGTTCTCTTCATCATATGAGAGCACTGTAGCCGTAACCTGAATATCTCTCCTTAACCTGTGGTCAAAAAGAGGACGTATGGCTCGGTCAATAAGTCGTCCGGAGAGGATGGCTTCCTGAGAAGGCCTGCCTTCTCGGCGAACATATTGCCCTCCCAATATCTTCCCGACGGAATAAAACTTTTCTTCAAAATCCACAATAAGAGGCATAAAATCAATTCCTGCCCTATCTTCCTTATTCATCACAACAGTCGCGAGTACCGCAGTTCCGCCATAAGTTGCAAGTACCGCTCCGTTTGCCTGTTCCGCGAGACGCGACGACTCAAGGCGAAGAGTTTTGCCCGCTACTTCCGTTTCAAAAATCTTTCTTTCCAGTTTGTTCATTTTTGTATTTTATTTTTTGGTTTTATCGTTGCTCTTTTTCTGCTTTTTTCCGTCTTGAATATCGCTTTCGGTATCGCCTCAATGTCTATAAAGCGGTCAACTTTTTCCCTAAGCTTTCCCGAGGATGTCCGTCCGAAAGCAACCACTTCGACTATCTTTCCCATTCCCGATTTCAAATATTCCACGAGAGGAATGAAGTCGCCGTCGCCGGTGAAAAGAATTATAACATCCAGTCCGGGCGCCAGGCGTATCGCGTCCACCGCCATACCGACGTCCCAGTCCGCTTTCTTCGCTCCTGATGAAAATGTTTGAAGCTCTTTTACCCGAAGCTCCATTCCTTCCTTTTCGAGCGCTTCAAAAAAAGCGTCCTCGCCTGTTTGAGGATCGCTTGTTACAACGTATGCCAGAGTTCTCACGAGCCGGCGCCCAGCTACGGCCGTTTTCAGTATTTCCTTATAGTTAACCCGCCCGCCATACAAGTGCTTTGCGGAGTGGTATAGATTTTGGATGTCAACAAAAACGCCTATGCGATGTTCCGGGTTAACAGTGAGCGCCATATATTATTTGGCTTTCTTAGCAGGCGTCGAAGAGTCGTATTTCTCAAGCTTGCGGCGCTTGCTTACCATCTTCAAAAGACCTCTTCTTGAATGGATGTCTTTGGGATTCTTCTTGAGATGGCTTGAAAGTTCCTCGATGCGGCGATTTAAAAGCCCAATTTGGACCTTGGCTGACCCGGTATCCTTTTCGTGGGACCGGGCTTCCTTAATAATGTTTGATTTTACCTTAGGAGTCAGCATTTCTTGAAATGTACATTAAAAACAGAGAGATGGCAAGCCGTGAGGGATTTTTAGCGCGTTTTGATTGACAAAAATATAAATATATGTTACATTTCTCTCAGACTTAGGTTATCTAAGTACTTTTAACAATCTAGGAGGTGCCGTTATGGCTCCAACCAAAAAGGGAATAGGAATAATCAACGGACCCGGAAAATTCGATCTGATGAATGCGCTCTTTATCGGAAGTGAAGTAACCTTTACCCTCGATAGCAAGGAAGTAATCATTGTGAGAATTGACCTGATTCAGGCGGAAGATGGCTCTCATGAAAGCTGGAACTTCGAAGGATTCGTTAAAAGCAGCCGCTGGATCAAAGGATATTATTCCACAAAGAACAGGACGGGACACGCACAATTCTTTTCCCATAAAGAATGGACGGAACTTGGTAATTTCTAATACATAACGGGTAATACAAAAAAACCGCTTCATATGAAGCGGTTTTTCTTTTTTTTATCTTATTCCTCTTCCAATCCTGCCTCGTAAGCTTCGACAGTCAGAGCCTTCTCTTGGGTACATTCGGCTCCGCTGGAACAAGATAGGCGGTAAGTGGTGGTTGTAGATATTGGGCCCACAGGATAACTGGCTTGTTCTTTGGAAACAGGGGTTCCATTCAGGGTACAGGAGATATTGGGATCAAGGTTCGAAGCGGACCAAGAGAGGGTGGCTGATTGGTTCTTCAGGACTCTTGATTTGGAGGAGGTGAAGATGAGGTTGGCTTGGGTGCACTGGTTTACGACAGTGACAGTTACCGTGCCTGTCTTGTTTCTTCCGCCGTTCACGCAGTTGAAGGTGTAAGTAGTGTCTTCTTTGGGGCTTCTCTCAATAGAGCCGCTTGTCGAGTTAGTAATGGTTGAGTCTCCTTCTTTCAGGGTTCCCGAGGTTCCGGGACCGAGATCCCCGTCCCAAGTGATAGTGGTTGATTCAAAGTTCTTTCTGATCGTGGGAGGGTTGGCCGTAAGGGAGAACTTTACGCAGTTGTCGGCGCAGGAGGATTCGTTGTCATAACAAGACTTTCCGGTAGCGGCTTCGCAAGAAGCTTTGTCCGGATAGCTTGCCGTTCCGGAACAGGTATAGTTGGGGGCGCAAGTGTAGAAAACGGGGTTTACTACTTCCGTTCTGGAATAGCAGTAGTCAGCCGGTTCGCACTTCCCTGATCCGTTCGCGTCATAGCAGGAATAGCGATACCACTTGGCGTCCAAAATACTCCATTCGGAATAATCCAGATTTCTCTGATGAAGGGAAGCAGAGGAAGAGGCTTCTTTGCCTGCTTCGTTTACGCATTTAA
>JAQTRD010000057.1 GCA_028711965.1 Candidatus Colwelliibacteriota bacterium
GAAAATAGGGAACGAGATAGCGAATATTCTAAAGCAGGGAAACAGGTACGGACTATCTAATGCCGGGCGGGGAAAAACTGTTGTTGTTGATTATTCTGCGCCTAATATTGCGAAGCCGATGTCTGTGGGTCATCTTCGATCGACGGTAATCGGCGCAGCAATAGTGAATCTTTTAAGATCCCAAGGATACAGAGTCATCGGAGACAATCATCTGGGAGACTGGGGGACGCAGTTTGGAGCGTTGCTTTACGGATACAAGCATTGGGCGGACAAGAAAGAGTTTGACCGTGATCCGATAAGCCATCTAGTTTCTCTATACATCAGATTCCATAAGGAGTCGGAAGGAAATGAGGCGCTGATGAACGCGGCAAGGGAGGAAACAGCAAGACTCCAAAAGGGAGATAAGGAAAACGTCCGGTTATGGAAAACATTCGTCAAAGCGAGTCTTCGCGAATTCGGAAAGATTTACAAGAAGCTTGATGTAAAGTTTGAAGCGTCTCTCGGAGAAAGTTTTTATCAGCCAATGCTTTCCGATATTGTCCGCGAGGCGGTGAAGGCGGGCATAGCCAGAGAGGACGAGGGAGCCATTAAGATTTTTTTCAACGACGAGAAGCTTCCGCCCGCTGTCTTGGAAAAGTCGGACGGATCGCATCTCTATATGACGACCGATCTTGCGACAATCAAATACAGGATGGCTAAATGGCGGCCGGAAAAGATTCTTTACGTTATAGCCAACGAACAATCTCTCCATATGGCGCAGGTTTTTGAAGCAGCAAAAATGATGGGTATCGCCCCTGATATCGAATTGACTCATATAAAGTTCGGGATGATGCTTGGCGAGTCAGGAAAGAAATTCTCGACCAGAAGAGGGGAGTTTGTGAGATTAGACGAACTGCTAGAGAAGGCGGAAGAGGCGGCTGCGGAGATAAATCCGAAATCCGCGGAAGATGTCGGGATAGGGGCAGTGAAATACTATGACCTTTCCCATTACAGACTAAGCGATATAGTTTTTGACTGGGATGCGGTGCTTAACTTGAAAGGCAATTCCGCTCCGTATCTTCAATATACTTATTCCCGCTTGGCAAGCATTAGAAAGAAGGCAAAAGGGATAAGAATGAAGCTTGATATCAAGAAATTGTCGACTTCTTCTGAGAAAGAAGTTTTAAATGCCCTTATACATTTTCCCGACGCGATGAAGTATGCGGCCGAAAACTACGAGCCGAACCACTTGGCGGATTATCTTTTTAAGACCGCTAATTCGCTTAACGCTTTTTATGAGAGCTCGCCGGTTGTTTCGGCGGAGAGGGATATTGCTGCCGCAAGAATGGCTTTGGTAACCGCTGGATCAACTGTGATAAAGAACGGACTTGCCCTTCTCGGCGTCAAAGTGATGGAGAGAATGTAAAAACGTGTGAATTGCGGGAGCTTGTTGGAAATATGTGAGATGACAAAATACGAAAATAGCATAAATGAACCAACTTTTTTGGGATAAATTAAGCAGGCCGATAAGCGCTTCGGCTCCGATGGCCGGAGTGACGGATGCCGCTTTCCGGGAAATGCTTGCGAAATACGGCAAGCCTTCGGTAATTTGGACGGAAATGGTTTCGCTTACAGGAATGAAGGTAAGAGGAGAAGAGAATTTCGAGAATGAAATGAGATTTTCTTTTCGTGAGAAGCCTGTAGTGTTACAAGTTTTCGGATCGAATCCAGATGAATTTTTAATATGCGGGGAGATTGCCGAAAGAAGGGGCTTTGACGGAATTGATATTAATATGGGCTGTCCTGACCAGGGAGTGGAGAAACAGGGTTCGGGAGCTTGTCTTATTAAGTCTTCGTCGCTGGCGCAGGAGATAATTATAGCGGCGAAGGAAGGATCGCGAGGACTGCCGGTATCGGTAAAAACGCGTATTGGTTACTCTAAGAAGAGCGAGATGGAAAAATGGATGGAAGCGGTCGCCTCGGCGAGGCCGGCGGCAATTACAATACATGGACGGACGAGGTCGGAGAGAAGGGAGGGGAGAGCCGATTGGAAAGCGATAGCCGAGGCGAGGGAGATAATAAAGTCTATAAATAAGAAAATTATAGTCTTGGGAAACGGGGACATAATTTCAAAAGAAGACGGAGAGAAAAAGTCTGAAGAAACAGGAATAGACGGTTATATGGCCGGAAGGGCAATTATCGGAAATCCGTGGTTTTTTATAGGCAAAGAAGCGAATAGAAATGAGAGAATAAAAGCGGCTGTTGAACACGCAATTCTTTTCGAAAAGATATATGGGGAAACGGAGCCTTTTGATTTGATGAAGAATCATTTTGCGGGCTATCTCGCGGGATTTGATGGAGCGAAAGAATTAAGAATTAGGTTTATGGCGGCAAAGAACTCGGAAGAAGCGGCAATGATTGCGGATAGCGAAAAAATAGATATTGAATCTTAGAACAGAGATGGTGATTGGCAGAATCATCCTTTCCTGTTATTTTAATGGATATTAGGGGCTATAGTTCAGTGGTAGAACGACGGTCTCCAAAACCGTTAACCAGGGTTCGAATCCTTGTAGCCCCGCAAAATAATCAGCCCCAACAGGGGCTGATTATTTTGTGTTGCTACAGTGTTTTTCGAAGGAGAGGGGCTGGAAGCGGTTAAGCTATAAGGATTCGAATTGACAATTATCTGTAGAAAGAATAATTTCCTAATAGGAATATTAATAATAAGGAGGAAAGAAGGATGAAAAGCTTGATTGCCTTTCTGTCAGTGATAGTGGTGTCTGCCGTTTTCTTTATTTTAGGCAGTGTGTTCGGTCTTTTTGAAAGCGCGGCGTTTCTCATCATATCTGGAATTGCTTTTATACTACTATTAATTGCTTATTTCATTTATATGATGAAGTCGGAACGCATGGAATTTATCGCCCCGATTGTCGGATTTGGTGTCATTGCCGTTTATTGCATTTATAACAGCACGATTTTGTAAAGAATTTTTGATAGATTACCCCGAACCCGGGGTATTTTTTTAGCTGGCTTATCTTATGCAAAATTATGTTCTAATATTAAGTAAATGGACAAGAAAATAATCTTCTGGGGAGTCGTTGCGATAATTGCCATAATTATAACGGTGGGTATCGTCTCGTATTTAGGTATTAAAAAAGATGCGGAGCTGATATATCTTTATTATTCAGACTTTTGTCCTCATTGTAAGACGGTAGAGAACTATATTGTTGAAAGTGACATTTCTTCAAGATTAAAGATTGTTTCAAAAGAAGTATCCCAATCAAAAGAAAACGCTTCGGAATTGTATTTACGAGCGGGAGAATGCGGTTACAAGGTTGAGGAAGTCGGCGTTCCAATGCTCTTGGCCGGCGGAAAGTGCTTTATGGGTGATCAGCCGATAATAGATTATTTTGAATCCGGGAAATAAGGAGATCGCGGGATACGGGAATTCTTTCCGGCGTTCGATTCCCGTTTCCATATAATAAACAAGTTCCGCTGCAGTGGAACGATCTAACATCTCTAACACTTCTCACAGAGTCCGCCAATGGCGGACTCTTTATATGAGCGGGGTACGGGAATCGGACCCGCGTCTTCACCTTGGCAAGGTGGCGTACTACCACTATACTAACCCCGCTTTTAGAGAAATATTATAGTTTTTCATTCAATAAATCAATTTTCTGTCTTATTTGATTGTTGTCTGAAAATCTCATAATATAATGCTCATATGTTTCGAAAGGTGTTGGTTTTTGGGAGTATAGCGGCCGTTCTTATAGCGGCCGTTATTACGTTGATTTTTGTTT
>JAQTRD010000058.1 GCA_028711965.1 Candidatus Colwelliibacteriota bacterium
ACCTAACATTCTCCACGCTTCTATATTTTTTTAAGAGTGATATGCACTATCTCAGGATTAGACATAAAACGTATTGGCAAGACGGATGTGCCCACTCCTGTTGAAACAATCATTTTTGCGCCGTTCTCACTTACAATTCCCTTGCGGTGCTTTGTACTGAATCCGTTATTTAGACCCAGAGTATGGGACAATGACGGAGGTAATATCTTTCTAAGGAGTTCGTATATTTTGTTTAGAATCGATCCTACAGCGCCAACCGGAGCAAGCTGCCCTCCGTGAGTATGTCCGGAGAGGATAAAGTCAACCGTTCCTTCTGGAACATTGTCGATAAGAGACGGATTATGCGACACCAATAAAATAAAATCATCCTCGGTTGTCTCTTCTAAAGTTGGAGTTATGTCTTGCGGGATGTCGGAAGTGATCTCGGATACTCCGCCAATACGTATTTTTTCCTCGCCTATCTGAACCCAGCATCCCCTATTCTCAAGCATTTTTATACCGGCGTCTCTCATCCCCTTTCTGATTAATTCCGGATTGGTATCCCAATCATGGTTGCCCATCACTCCAAAGGAAGCGATTTTCGGTTTTAATTTTTTGAGTTCTTTAAAAACAGGAATTATTCGATTCTCATGGCGAGTCACATAATCCCCTCCTAAGATGATTACGTCTGGACGGAGGCGGTTTATCTTTTTTACCAGTCTCTTCACCCTTCTTATGGAGAAGCTGGGGCCGCAATGAATGTCTGAAATGAAAATAACCGTTCTTCCGTCAAAAGAAGCCGGTATTTTTCCGCTTTTCAGTTCAAATTGTCTTATCTTTAACCAGTAGGGTTCAAAAAGACTATATACCGCTACGGCTGTTATTGCTGTTTCAATCATTAGTGGCGCGAACGGAAATATCTGGATTGCTGAATCCCGTCGCAAGTGCCGGAAAATGGGAAATAACCCAACGGAAGCACTCTACCACATTTCGGCCCCGATTTCCAGAACCACAAAGAAACCCGAAATTCCCCTTATTTTCCAGAAGCTCCGCCTAGTCGGCGGAGCGATCAAACATTTCATACATTCATACGTCTCTCATATTCTATTCGTATCTCAACGCTTCAATGGGATTTTTCGCCGCCGCTTGCCGGGCCGGATAAAGACCGAATATGACGCCTATCACGGACGAAACGACAACGCCGACGACAGCCGCCGAAACAGGGAAAGAGAAACTCCACCCGCTGGACACCGTCTGTGAAAGAACAGCCGAAGCCAGAAGAGAAAGCAGGGCGCCGATAATTATTCCGATTACACCGCCCGCGATCGTGAGTATTACGGCCTCAAGAAGAAACTGGGAAAGAATATTGCTATTTGTCGCGCCAAGCGCTTTTCTAAGCCCTATCTCGCGCGTCCTTTCAGTAACGGAAACTATCATTATGTTCATAATACCGATACCTCCCACGACGAGAGAGATGGCGGCAACAGCTACAAGAAGAGCCGTAAGCGCCCCCATAACTGAACTTACCATTTCCATCGCGTCTGCTTGAGTGTGAACTTGAAAATCATCCTTGGATGGATCGTCAATGTCGTGAGATTCCCTTAAAGTTGCTTTTATGTCTTCAACCGTTCCTAAAACGTTTTCTTCCGAGTCAGTTTGGACAATTATCTCCTGAAAATAATTCATTCCCATAAGATACTTTTGGGCGGTGGTGTATGGAATGGCAACCAACTCATCGACGTTCAGCATTCCTACTTGTCCCTTCTTGCCGATTACGCCTATTACCCGGAAAGATCTGTCTTTTATTTTTACTTTTTCTCCGACTGCGTCAGAAAAACCAAAAAGCTTTTCCTTGATCTCGGCTCCAAGAACTACAACCGAACTCATTCCTTTAACGTCCTCGTCCGCGATAAGAATCCCTTTTTCGGGAGTGATATCGAACATCGGAAGCATATCTTCGGAAACGCCTAAAACATTAGTTCTCTTGCTTTCCGTGTCATAAGAAACAGCAAGGCTCTGCATAACAACCGGAGTGACTGAAACCATATGGGGAACATTTGTTTTGTTCCTTATCGCTTCAAGGTCTCTTTCTCTTAACGAATCCGTGAATAAGGAGGAGAAATCCGCCATATTCCTGGATTCCGCTCCGGGTTCAACGGCTATTGTCTTCGATCCTATTCCTTGAATCTGCTTGAGTATCAAGTTTTCCGCTCCCTTGCCGAGAGCCATAACCATGATTATGGCCGCGACCCCTATAACTATTCCGAGAATTGTCAGAAGAGACCTAGAACGGTTTACTATAAGGCCAGCGGAAGATATTTTGAAAAGCTGTTTAATAGACATTTATTTTAAAAATTCCGAAGCCTTATGCCGGTTCGACACTTTTGAATCATTATCAATCATTCCGTCCTTGATTCTAATGATTCTCTCCGCATGCTCGGCCGTGTACGTTTCGTGAGTTATAAGTATTACCGTTATCCCCTTTTTGTCGTTAAGATCCTGAATTATCTCCATTACAGCCTGTCCTGATTTGGAATCAAGGTTTCCGGTAGGTTCATCGGCAAAAACGACTTTCGGATCATTAACAAGTGATCGCGCGATCGCGACCCTCTGTTTCTCGCCTCCCGAAAGATGAACGGCATCATGAGAAATCCTATGAGACAGCCCGACTGCTTCGATAGCCGCGCGAGCCTTCTCGTCCCATAATGATTCTTTAATACCTGAATAAACAAGAGGCAATTTAACGTTCTCTAAAACAGTTGTCCGCGGTAAAAGATGAAAAGATTGGAATATGAACCCAAGTTTTTTGTTTCTTATCGCAGCCAGCTCGTCATCCGAATATTCGTCTATCGTCTTTCCTTCAAAACGAAATATGCCGGATGATGGCCTGTCTAAAAATCCCATAATATGGAGCAAAGTGGACTTTCCCGATCCGGAAGGCCCCATAATAGCAATAAAGTCTCCTTCGTCTATTTTAAAGGATATATCGCAAAGGGCATCCGTGCGTTCCTCTCCCTCTCCGTAATGTTTTTCCAATCTCTCTACTTCTATAAGAGCCATAAAAAATTATTTTGCCATACTGGTCACAACCGTTTCTCCTTCCGAAAGCCCTTCACTTATTTCAATAAGCCCGCCTATTCCCCTTATGCCGACTTTAACTTCCCTGTCGATAATATCTTTCCCCGAGAGAACCTTTACAATCTTCTTTCCTCCCTCGTTGGCAACGGCTCTTTGCGGTATGGCCAGAACGCCCTTTTTCCGGTCAGTGGCAACATCGATATTTGCCGTCATCCCAGATCTTATCCTTTCATCATCATCGGTGAATTCGAAAACCGCTTTATATGTCGTTACTCCCTCGATCATCGTCTCTCCAGGATCTATCGATATAAGTTTGGCGGAAAAAATAATATCGTTTCCGTAAGCATCAAGCGTTATTCTGCTTTCGTTACCTACTTCAACCTTTGCTATGTCGGCTTCGGGAATATTCGTTTCTGCTTGAAACTTTCTGTCAGCAATAACGGAGACTAGAGTTTTATTCCCCGCCACTATTTCTCCCACCCGTCCTTCTTGGCTTCCGATTATGCCGTTTATTGGAGACCGTATTTGCCCCTTTGTAATCTGAGCCATTATTGCCGCGCTTGACGCTCTAGCGGCTTACACGCGTCCCTCTTGAATGGCAATCTCTTCTTCGGTTGCTCCCGAAACAATCAGATTAAGCTGCTGCTCGGCAAGAGTAAGATTGGAAACCGCCGTCTGATAGGCACCAATAGCCGTAG
>JAQTRD010000059.1 GCA_028711965.1 Candidatus Colwelliibacteriota bacterium
TCTTTTATTGAGGTAATAGCCTAGAATAACGCAAAAAATGACCGAGGCTATCCCACGGTCATTTTTTGGGGATAGGGGGCAGAAACAAACGACAATGAATACCATTACGGCAAACAAAGTGAAGATGGATCAGATATTTTCGGAATCGGACGTGATTCCGGTCACTTGGGTTTCCATTAAAGGCGAAGATGCGCCTGTCGATTTTGCCGTAGGATCACTTGTAAAGATTGTCGGAACGACTAAGGGGAGAGGATTTCAGGGCGTGGTTAAAAGACACGGCTTTGCCGGCGGTCCGAAAACTCACGGTCAGAAGAATCGCCACCGCGCTCCCGGATCACTGGGACCTACCGCTCCACAGCGGGTTATTCCAGGAAGAAGGATGGGTGGAAGAATGGGAGGGGATAGACAGACGTTAAGAGATATTAAGATTGTAGACTGGAAACAAGAAGAACGCCTTCTTGCCCTGAACGGATCATTACCGGGCCGGCGTGGTTCAAAAATAACCATCTTTGTGCAATAAACCAAGTTACTGCTAAAAAAATGATTACCGATTTATACAATAATTCAGCAAAGGTGATCGATAAGGTTGAAATACCGGATCGCGTGTTCGGCGTTTCTTGGAACCCGGATTTGGTTAAGCAGGCACTTGATGCGCAGAGAGCGAACGCGAGACAACCTTTGGCGCATACAAAAGACAGAGGCGATGTGTCAGGAGGAGGTAAAAAGCCGTGGAGACAAAAAGGTACCGGCCGGGCAAGGCACGGATCGACCCGATCCCCGATTTGGAAAGGAGGAGGGGTTGCGCACGGGCCGCGCAAAGAGAAGATCTTTTCTGTGAAAATAAACAAAAAGATGAAACAGGCCGCCATATTCAGCGTTCTTTCAAAGAAGCTTGAAGACGGTGAGGTAAAAGTGGTAGATTCTCTTTCTATTGCCGAACCGAAAACTAAGCTTGTTTCGGGAATAGTAAGGGCTTTTTCAGCGGTGAAGCCAAGCGCTCTCATCGTTCCTTCTCTATCCAATAAGAACATTTATCGGGCTTCATCTAATATACCGAAGGTTAAGAGTGTGGATCCGAAATCCCTTAATGTTTATGATCTTCTCCGTTATAAGAACATCCTTATAGAGAAGGATGCGGTCGCAGCAATCAATGATCACTACAATGCCTTCAGATAAGATTATAAAATCTCCCCGCGTTACCGAAAAAGCGGAAAGGATGAAAGCTCAAAATAAGTTTGTTTTTGTCGTCTCAAAAGGAGCCGTCAAGAATGAAATAAAGAAGCTTATAGAAAAGAATCATAAGGTCAAAGTGACAGCGGTTAATATCGTCCGTCGCGGAAGAGAAAAAAAGGCAATTGTAACGGTTAAAGCCGGACAGACAATCAATGAAAAAGTTTAATCCCACAACTCCATCTCGCAGACATATGACCGTGCCCGAATACGGCGCTTTGCTTTCGGGTGTCAAGCCGGAAAAGAGATTGTGCGTTAATTTAAAGAATCATGCCGGAAGAAACAATACCGGCAGAATAACGACCCGTCATCAGGGAGGAGGAAACAAAAAAATGTACCGTCTTGTCGACTTTGTTGTTGTCGACAAGCTTGATGTTCCCGCAAAAGTTGAGACGATAGAGTATGATCCGTATAGAACAGCTTTTATTATGAAGGTCCTATATAAGGACGGAGAAAGAAGGTATATGGTTGCTCCTAGCGGCATCAACGTTGGGGACGCAGTCATAACATCCGATGCTGCCCCGCTTAATCTCGGAAGCAGAATGAGAATCAAAAATATACCGGTCGGCTACACGGTTCATAATATAGAGTTGAATCCCGGAAAGGGAGGCCAGATTATCCGTTCTGCCGGTTCTTTTGCCGAGGTTTCCGGCCATGACGCCGGGTTTACTTATATAAAAATGGCTTCCGGAGAAGTTAGAAAGGTGTTATGGGATTGTTTCGCGTCTATCGGACAGGTATCTAACCCGGATTGGCGTCTGGTTAATATTGGAAAAGCAGGCAGAAATCGCGGAATGGGAATAAGGCCGACTGTTCGCGGTACGGCTATGAATCCTTGCGACCATCCTTATGGAGGAGGAGAAGGCCGTCAGCCTAGAGGAACAAAGAAACCAAAAACCATTTGGGGAAAGGTAACCGGAGGAAGAAGAACCAGAGATAAGAAAAAGTGGTCGAAAGTCCTTATAGTTTCAAGGAGATCCAAGAAGAATAAAAAATAAAAAATGAGCCGCAGTTCAAAAAAACCCCCGTTTGTCGATCCGAAGCTCATTAAAAAAGTGGCTTCTTCGGACGGAAAAAATCCGATAAAAACATGGTCTCGCGCTTCAGAAATTTCTCCGGAGATGGTCGGTTTCGCATTTGATGTGCATAACGGCAAGAGTTTTATAACTGTTCGCGTTACCGAAGATATGGTCGGACACAGACTTGGAGAGTTTTCTCCAACTAGAAAATTCGTTAAACACGGAGGGAAACTGCAAAAAGAAGCTGCCACCGCGGCGGTAAAGGGCAAGAAATAAAATCAAATGGCTGAAATTAGAGCAAAACTGAATAGAATCAATATCGCTCCGCGCAAAGTGAGAGCTGTTACCGGACTTATTTCCCGCCTTACAGTTGGAGACGCTGAGGCGCAGCTTATGTTCCGCAAAGAACGCGCTGCCGGACCGGTTCTCAAACTATTGAGAAGCGCTATAGCCAACGCAAAAATGAAGGGGATTGATTCTTCCCGCTTAATCGTTAAAACAGTTTTTGTGGACAAGGGGCCAAGAATGAAAAGATGGCTGCCTCGGGCCAGAGGTATGGCTACTCCCATTCATAAGGATTTTTCGCATATTACCATCATTCTTGAAGAATCGGACAAGAAGGGAAGATTTGCCGTTTCTTCTTTGCAAAAAACGAAAGAAGTCGGAAAAAAGCGGGAAAAAGCTGAAAAGAAAACGCCTGCTCCGAAAAAAACGGAAGAAAGAGAAATAAAAGAACCTGTTAAAACCGAGAGGTCGACTCCGATTAAGAAAATATTCAGAAGAAAATCCGTTTAAATAAAATGGCTCATAAAATAAAACCAAATTCATTTCGTCTCGGCATTCTCCGCAATTGGAGCTCTCGTTGGTTTAGCGATCCAAAAATAAGAAGGCAGTTCTTGGAAGAAGATATTCTTATAAGAAAGACAATAAATAAGAAATTGGCTGCTGCGGGAATTGTTCATATAGACATTGAGAGAGCCGCAAGCGCTTATCGGGTCATTATTAAAGCCGCGAGACCGGGTCTTATCATTGGACGTGGAGGAAAGGGAATAGACGATCTGTCTAAAGAACTTATAGGAGCGATTGGAAAGTTAAGGAAAAGAAACAATATCGAAACGCCTCCTCCGGCTATAAGCTTGAATATAATAGAGTTGCCTCGCGGAGATGTTTCGGCCGCCGTGATCGCCCAGAATATTGCGTTTGATCTTGAAAGAAGATTCAAATTCAGAAGGACTGTCAAGAAATATCTTGATGAGATGATGAGCGTAAGAGGTGTAAAAGGAGCCAAGATTAAGGTTGGAGGCCGCCTTGATGGAGCGGAAATAGCAAGAAGCGAACAGCTTTCCGCCGGAAGCCTGCCTCTTACCACTTTAAGGGCTGATATTGATTACGGAGAGGCCACCGCCTTTACTACTTACGGCACTATTGGTATAAAGGTCTGGATTTATAAAGGCGAAGTTTTCAACGTCTAGTATCAATTGGAAAATGCTTA
>JAQTRD010000060.1 GCA_028711965.1 Candidatus Colwelliibacteriota bacterium
ATTTTTCTCAAGGAGGTTTAATATATGAAGGTAGAGTTGAGAGTAAGGTGCGAAGGATGCAAAAGAGACTGTATTCTCTCGTACAGGGATTTTAAAAGGATGTTTCCTCTCGTTTCTGTCAGTAAGTTGGCAAGAGGAACAAATCTTATCCTCTTCAGGCCAACGGAATGCGATGGCTGCAGTGAATCATCTCTCAAAGATTCCCTCGTCGGGGCTCCAAGGAGCCTTATGAAAGAAGCTGCCGGTTAACAATTGTTAACCGGCCTTTTTATTTATTCCTTTTTTTGGGTATATTTAACTATATGAATGGCGTCTTGAGCGATTTTGAAGCGGCCTATAAAAGGCTCAATTTGGCGCAAAAGGAGGCCGTAGACGCTATAGAAGGGCCCGTAATGGTTATTGCCGGTCCGGGCACCGGAAAGACGCAAATCCTGACTTTAAGGATAGCCAACATAATAAGGACAACCGATACGGAGCCGGAGAATATTCTGGCCCTCACTTACAGCGAAGCCGGCGCGGTCGCGATGAGAAAACGGCTCGCATCCCTCATCGGCAGCGCCGCTTATTCCGTTGCCATTTCGACGTTCCACGGCTTCTGTAACGAAATAATCCGGAATAATCCCGAGTCTTTCTCAAGAGTAATGGGATCGGAAAGCATCACGGAGATCGAGCAGATAAAAATCGTAAAAAGCCTTATTGAAAAAAACAGCCTCAAGGAACTTCGCCCTTATGGAAGCGAATTCTTTTATTTAAGGGACATACTTTCGGCAATCAACTCCCTGAAAAGAGAAGGAATTTCGACAGCCGCATTCCGTGAAATAGCCGAAGAAGAGAGGAAACAATACGACGAGATAGGCGATCTAGAGCACGACAAAGGGCCGCATAAGGGAAAAGTAAAAGGAAAGTATATTGATCTTCTCAAAAAAATAGGAAAGCACTTAGACCTAGCTCTTCTCTATGAAAAATACGAAGAATCTCTAGAAGAGGCAAAGCTTTACGACTATGACGATATGATAATGGAGGTTATAAGAGCCCTCGAAAAGAATGAGGAGCTATTATTGATTCTTCAAGAGAAATACCAGTATGTTCTAATTGACGAACATCAAGACACAAACCGAGCCCAAAATAAAGTCGTTGAAAAGCTAATGGACTTTCACGACAATCCGAACGTTTTCGTAGTCGGAGACGACAAACAGGCGATATACCGATTTCAAGGCGCTTCCCTTGAAAACTTTTATCATTTTAAGAATCTTTATCCCGAAGCGAAACTCATTGCTCTTGAAGAGAATTACAGATCAACGCAGACGATTCTCGATTCAGCAAGCAATCTGCTTGAAGGCCCGAAGCCGCTTATGGCTCGCGCCGGATATGACGAGACAAAGATTCTCCTTCGTTCATTCTCCTCTGAAGATGTCGAAAGTCATTATTTAGCAAAAGATGTATCCGATAAAATAAAGAACGGCATAAATCCGTCGGAGATCGCCATCTTGTACCGGAACAATGCCGACGCTTTTCCGATAGCCGAAGCGCTCCGCAAAGCGGGTGTACCAGCATCGATCGAATCTGATGAAAACGTCTTAGGGGACGAAGACGTGCGAAAAATATTTCTGATACTTAAGGCCATTGACGGATACGGGGATGACAAAGCTTTTATCGAAGCGGCCCATATTGATTTTTTAGAGATAGATCCATTCGACCTTTACAGATGCATAAGGCTTGCCGAGACAAAAAAAGCGCCGCCTATGAGAGTGTTCAAATCGAGCGAGGTTCTTGCATCTCTTGAGATCGCCAGCGCGGAGAAGATCACGGCCTTTATTCAAAATCTTGAAAGATGGGTAAGAATGGGGAGAGTAAGCCGCCTTGACCGGCTGTTTGAAACAATTATAAGGGACTCCGGCGCGCTCGCTTCCATAATGAAGAATCCCGACTCTCTTGTCAGGCTTGAAAAAATAAACGGCCTTTTCCGAGAAATAAAGACATTTGCTGAGAGAAATCGCCGAGCGGGAATAAAAGAACTTGTCGAACACCTGTCGCTCTTGGAAGAGGAGGGGGTGCTCATAAAAAAAACCAATATAGCAATCGCGGCCGGAAGCGTAAGGCTTATGACTGCGCATCGCTCAAAGGGACAAGAATTCGATTCGGTTTATATTGTCCGGGCAATTGACGGAAAATGGGGAAATAAGAGACGGACCGAAAGACTTCCTCTGCCGAGAAGAATCTTTTCAATCGAAGGGAATGAGTTCAAGGATGAAGACGACGAAAACGATGAAAGACGCTTGTTCTTTGTTGCGATGACAAGGGCGAGAAAGGAAGTCTCTATATCCTATGCAAGACAAAACAGGGAGGGTAAGGAGCAGCTGCCTTCTCGTTTTATCGGAGAAATAAAATCAGACTTTATCGAAGAGCGCGATTCGTCCGAATTTGAAAATGACGCGAACCGGATTCCTTCGTCTTTCTTGCCTGTCGTCTCAACAGAGAAAAAGATAAACGATCCAAAGATCATCATTGATACCTTTAACCAAAAAGGGCTATCAGCAACCGATTTAAACAACTATCTAAAATGTCCTTGGCGATATTTCTATACCGGTCTTTTTAGAATTCCGGAAGCCCAAAATAAATACCAATCCTACGGAACAGCGGTACACGGGTCTTTGAAAGACTTCTTTGAAGCGCTAAAAGAGAGAGATCCCGGAAAGGATTTTCTCATCGAAAAATTCGAATATCTTATCAAAAAGGAACCTCTTAAAGAGAGGGACCTGAAAGATTTAACCGAGAAAGGAAAGAAGGCGCTTTCCGGTTATTTTGATTTTTACAGTGACCATTGGATGACAAATACGATATCGGAATTCAGTGTAAGAGGGGTGGAATTAGCGCCGGGCGTCTTTATCAAGGGCAGGATAGACAAGATAGAACTCGGCTCGACTCTTGAAGCAAACGTTGTCGACTATAAAACCGGCAAACCGAAAACAAGAGGCCAGATTGAAGGAAGTACAAAGGACTCCAGCGGCGATATCAAAAGGCAGCTAGTCTTTTATAAGCTTCTTCTCGATAATTACAGTAACCGAAAGTATAAGATGGCTACAGGAAGTGTTGATTTTGTCGAACCGGACGAAAAGGGGAGATATCATAGGGAAGTTTTTGATATTTCAGACAATGATGCAAACGGACTGAAAGATCTGATCATCGCTGTTACCCAAGAGATAAAGGATCTTTCTTTCTGGGATAAGCGATGCGATGATAAGGAATGTCCTTATTGCGCTATTAGAAATATGATGGATTGACTCAAAAACCCCAATACCTAAATCTCAATATCCAATAAAATGAAAGATTATTTAATATTAGAATCCGAAGCAGAAAAAGACTATGAGCTGATCGATTCCGGAGACGGAATGAAGCTTGAGAGATATGGACAGGTCATTCTTTCACGTCCCGATCCGCAAGCGGTATGGCCCAAGATGATGGCGGAGGGCGAATGGAAAAAAGCTGCCGCGTCGTTTGGTGCCTCTGCCGGCGGAGAAAAAGGGCAATGGAAAACATATTCAGGGATTCCCGTCAGTTGGCCAATAGAATTTGGCGGCTTATCCCTTAATATCCGCCTGTCTA